>JALOMS010000193.1 GCA_025455345.1 Thermoflexibacter sp.
TGCATGATTTTCTCGAAGCCACGAAACATCGCCGCTTGTGTGTGGGCGCGTGTAACTACTCCGTTTTCCATATATACTTTTACGTCCAAGTCGCCTTCTACACGACCTACGGGCGATATATTCAATTCTTTTACCGTTGCCATAGAGATACAGATATTTTTTAAGTGAAAATGATAGTCTTACTTAGATGTTTCTTTGATTGCTTTGTTCGTAGGTAACATTTTTTCCCAACCTGCGCGAATGTAATACTTTAATTTGCCCTCGCCTGTGGGTACGTCTTGTGGCAAAATACCTGCATATTTAAGTGCTTTGAATACACTGCCCTTCACCAAATCGTGGTGTGGGAAACCAGGTTCGGTACAGCCCAAGCAGGGGTGATTGACCCTTGTTTTGCTGGCTTGACGATTCCAAAGGATACGGTTACAACTTGCGCGCGTCATAGGTCCTCTGCAACCCACTTCGTAGAACAAGCAACCACCTCTCTTGCCAAAATGTCCATCTATTTTCTGGGCAAAATTATTGACGTTGGGGCAACCTGTCTGCACAAAATCAGTAAAGAAAGTCTTAGGACGGTGGTATTCATCTACCAATACATCTTTCATTCTGCCTGTGGAAATCGCAACTAAGATTTGCGTAATCCAGTCAGGGTGTGCGGGGCAACCTGGAATATTGATGACGGGCAATCCACCTTTGGATTTGTAATTTGCGCCTAAAAAACCTCCTAATTTTTTCTTGTGGAACTGCATCCCTGTGGACTCACTTGGGTTTGGAGGCACCGCAGGAATTCCCCCCCAAGTGGCGCAGTCGCCAATGGCTACGGTGTAAGCGGCAACCGCCGCCAATTCTTTCACCCAATCTTTCATAGGGCGGTCGCAGAAGTAATTCATAGTCCCTGTACCATTAGGACCTTCAATGATAGAGCCTTCGTAAACCAAAATATCTAATTGTTTCTTCCCTTTAATCAGGTCGTTCATCAGGTCAGTAACCTGCTCACCGATTTCCAAGCCAATAGAAGGATGCCAAAGAATATTTACCCCAAAATCTGTAACTAATTCTATTACAGTGGGTTCTTCAGCATTTAAGAAGGACATGGTATTACCACTACACGCCCCCCCTTGTAACCAAAGGACATTTGCCATATTTACTGTGGTTTAGTTGTAATTAAGTCAAAAAATCAATGAAAAGACAATAGCATTCTATCCCTAAATAGAAAACACGAGAAGTAAAATGAGTAGATTTGTAGATATAGATATATGGATTGTTAAATTTTAAAAAATTCAAAACAATTTGCAAAGAAATCTGTTTCATTTTTCTCAATTTATACTGATTCTAAACAAAAAAAGTATTTTGTGTAGTTTTTTAGTGATAATAATAGTATAAAGATTAACAAAATACATTTTTTCTAATATATAAGGTTTTTCTTTAGCCCTTCGTATGCTAAATAGTAGTACAGAAACTTTGACGAGCTTATATTTGCAAATGTCTGATGGTAAAAATATTAAACCCAAAGTGAAGCGTTTATCAAAGTTATGTTTTAATTTGCTCAATTGCTCAATTAATTATACATCTTTATTGTAAAATACACTTTAACTTATTTAGTTCATTATCAGAAACTTATACTCCTTACAGCATTAATATAGGTAAAAATTTAGGAAAATGAAAGCTAATATCTTGATAATTAAATTTATATGTTTTTTTGCATGGACAAGTCATGCCCAAACTCCTTTTAAAGATGTTACTAAAGAGGCAGGTATAGACCATGTTTTTAAAGTTTTTGAGGGTTTTTTTGGAGGAGGTGTTTGTGTTTTGGATTACAATAATGATGGTTTTGAGGATATTTTCTTAGCAGGTGGTATGGGTGATGATAAGCTCTACAAAAACAATGGAAACGGCACATTTACAGACGTTTATAATATTTCTGGACTTACCCTAAGTCGCAAGTTTCTCACGCAGGGAGCTGTTTCGGCAGATGTAAACAAAGATGGATTTGTAGATATTTTTATCACTACCATTACGACCAAAGATACTCTAAAAACCATTCCAAGAGCAGAAAACCTTTTGTTTTTGAATAATGGAAATGGGACTTTCAAAGATGCGACCAAAGAATATGGACTTGCAGAACTCCAATGCTTCACTACGGGAGCTAATTTTGGCGACTTTAATGCTGACGGTTTCCCTGACTTGTATGTAGGCAATTATTTTACTGAATATCAGGGGAAATTGAACACCATTAGCGATGCTACCATTGTAAGCTCTACCCAAATCGCTAAAGGGCAACTATTGCTCAATATAGAAGGGAAAAGATTTGAAGATGTGTACGAAGATTATGGACTGACCCACAAAGGATTTGGTTTTGGTGGTTTATTTACAGATTTTGACAATGATGGAGACCAAGACTTGATAGTCAATCACGATTTTGGCTATAAGCGGACTCCTAATCTGCTCTTAGAAAATCAATATCCTTCCAAAGAATTTGTAGATATTGCCGCTAAAAAGCAAATGGACTTGAGGATAAACTCTATGACTTCTGCTGTGGGAGATTATAATAGCGATGGATTGATGGATTATTTTTTTACAAATATCCGTTTTAATTACTTCATGGCAAATACAGGAAAGGACAATATCTTTGAAAATAGAATTCAGACCTTGGGTATGGATTTTATGACGATAAGTTGGGGAGCTAATTTTGCAGATTTTGACCATGACGCTGACCTTGATTTGTATGTAACCAATGGAGATTTGAACCCAAATTGTGTGCCTATGGGCAATTTTTATTTTCAGAATACAAACAATACTTTCCAAGACAAAGGCAGAGAAATGGGCATCAATGACTATGGCATTGGTAGAGGTTCTGTCATTTTTGACATGGACAATGATGGAGATATGGACATGGTCGTAGTAAACCAAACTCCCACTATGTACTATCCCGTAGCGTCTTACACCAAGCTATTTAGGAACGATGCAGCAAAGGGGAATTGGGTCAAAATCAAACTAAAAGGCGTACAAGCTGAGTCGCACGGCATAGGCTCACGCATAGAAATTATTACGAACGGTAAGAAAATGATACGAGAAATAGATGGCGGTGGCTCAAGTCATCTTTCCCAAAACAGCACTATCGCACATTTTGGGCTGGGAAATGCTAAAGAAATAGAAAAAATAACAGTTTATTGGACTGGGGGCAAATCACAAATTCTTGTCAATCAAAAAGTTAATACATTAATAGAAATCGTTGAGATTCCTGATGAGAAGTCCAATCATTGGTATTGGATTGTTTCAGTGGGCATATTGGCAGTGATAATTGGGTGGTTAATCAACAATAGAAGGCGATTTTTTTATAAACCCATTTAACGTTAAATTTTTTAAAAAACGGTTTTATACAACAACATTTGCCGTAAAATATACCAAATTGCAAACTGATTTTGGCATTCATAAACTTTTATCTTTTGTATGATTTTAAAAAACGATAATATTTCTTTGGGCTATTTGTATTCTTTTTTGATGAGTATAGGCTTTATTATTTTTTCATTAGATACAGTTGCTCAAGTAGATACAACTAAACAGCAGAAAATCATTAAAGAGGTTAGGTTTGACAGCCTCAAAAAAGAAGTAAAAACTCGCAAAGGCTTCTTTTGGCTTTTGCGGAAAAAAAATAAAATACTCAAAGACTCTACTATCAACACTTTACGTGATTCTTTGAAAAGGTATCAGAATTTCAAAACAGATTCATTGGCACTCATAAAGCGATTTTTATTGGATTCATTGTACGGCTATGGAGAAGGGAAAATGTCCCTACCTACGCGTGCCGCTCTACTCTCTGCCGCATTACCAGGGCTTGGGCAGTATTTTAATCGTAGCCTTTGGTATCTCAAAGTCCCGATTATATATGGTGCTATGGGTTTTACAATTTATCAAACCTCTATTTATCACAGGCAATACATTTTACTAAGGGACGCGCTTCTTTACAGAGAAGATAACAACCCGCTAACCGTACCCGATGAAAGATTCACAACCTTTGACAATCAAGGACTAAGAACTCGTAGAGATGCTTTTCGCAGGGAGAGAGAGTTCAATGTGATTCTGACTATGGCAGTCTATCTGCTCAACATCGCCGAAGCCGCAACTACAGCCCATTTAAAATCTTTTGATATTTCAGATAATTTGTCATTGAATATCAACCCAAAAACCATGTTATTACCCCAAAATCAACTATTTGCAGGCGTGTCTTTGCGATTTCAACTCAAATAAATATAAGTAGCTCTGATGATTTTACTAATCCCTTCACTTTTTTAAAGTCATCAAGGACAATGATAGGCTATGTTATTTTGCTTGTATTGAATGATATGTATTTTTAGGAAAATTATCCTTCGGATAAAACTACAATTCTCTAAAAAAAATATTGTATCTTGCAAACGATTGAATTTCCTATCACAGATGAATTTATTAATCTAAAAAATGTAGTAATTATGAATGAAAAGTCAAACATAAGTACAGAAAATCTCTCTCGTAGGGATTTTGTAAGGACTTCTGCCTTGGTTGCAGGAGGGATTTTGACACTTGGAGTAGAACAAAGTGCTTACGCCGCAGGCAATGATGTTATCAAAATAGCCTTGGTTGGTTGTGGCGGTAGAGGTACAGGAGCGGCGGTACAAGCATTGAAAAGCAAGCAAAATGTGAAATTAGTAGCTATGGCTGATGCCTTCAAAGACCGTTTAGATGATAGCTTTTCTAATGTTCAAAAATCTTTCAGTGGTAATAAAGATAGAATCGATGTGCCAGATTCCAATAAGTTTGTCGGCTTTGACGGATACAAAAAAGCCATTGCCTTGGCTGATGTAGTAATCTTAGCTACTCCTCCCGGCTTCAGACCTATGCACTTCGAGGAGGCTATCAAAGCAGGGAAACACGTTTTTATGGAGAAACCTGTGGCTACGGATATTCCGGGGATACGCAAGGTATTGGATATGGCAGAATTAGCTAAGCAGAAAAAACTGAATGTGGTAGTAGGTCTGCAAAGACATTATCAGACTAATTATCGCGAGCTAATGAAGCGCATACAAGATGGAATGATTGGAGAAATTACTTCTGCTCAGGTGTATTGGAACAATGACGGTGTTTGGGTAAAAGAACGTCAAGCAGGACAAACAGAGATGGAATATCAGATGCGGAACTGGTACTATTTCAATTGGTTATGTGGAGACCATATTGTTGAGCAACACATTCATAATATAGATGTTGTGAACTGGGCAAAAAATGCTTATCCGATTAAAGCACAAGGCATGGGAGGCAGACAAGTTCGCAATGGGAAAGACCATGGGGAGATTTATGACCATCATTTTGTAGAATTTGAATACGAAGATGGGACTATTATGAATAGCCAGTGTAGGCATATTCCAGGGACTATGTCCAGAGTATCAGAGTTTTTACAAGGAACGAAGGGCAAAGCAACCACCAATGGAGCAACAACAATCATGGACTTGAAGGGGAACAAACTTTGGGAGCATCGCGGGAAAGAAGACCCAGACCCTTATCAACAAGAGCATGATGAGCTTTTTGCGGCTATCGCCAAAGGAGAATTCAAATTCCAAGATGGCGAAAATGGAGCTAAAAGTACCCTTACATCTATCATGGGTAGGTTAGCGACTTATTCGGGGCAGGTAATTACCTTGAGCGAGGCAATGAAATCGGAAATTAACCTTATGCCAAAAACCCTCGCTTGGGATGCTAATCCTTTGATACTTCCTGACAAAGATGGATTTTATCCTATCGCTATACCGGGCAAGACTAAAGTTATCTAATAAAATTAGGATATATAAAATTTAGCAAGGAGCTATCTAAAACACGGTAAACTTTAATAAAGTTTGCTACGGTTGGATAGCTCCTTTATTTTTTAAAAATTTTATACCGCTTATACCCTCTTCTCATTTCAGTAATAGATACTTTAATAATTGTATAAACAGGAATAGCGGCTATCATGCCTACTATGCCCGCCAAAGAAGCCCCTGCAAAAACAGTCAAAAATATTTCTAAGGGGTGAGCTTTAACACTTTTAGACAGAATAAGAGGTTGGAGTAATACATTGTCTGTCAGATAGGTAAAGCCATAAACAACTAATATTTTACTGATAAAGAAAACGTACCCCCCATTGTCAAAAAGTTCGGTTGGAGCAATGCTCGTTCCTACTATTACCCCAAAACAAGTGCTAACAAAAGGACCTGCGAAGGGGACAGGGTGAACTATTGCCGCAAAAAGCCCCATGGTAATCGCATATTTGACATCTGCGATGATAAGCCCAAAGGAAATAATCGTAAAGATAGAAAGCATCTGAAGCGATAAGCCCAAGAGATAGTTGGAGAGCAAGCGTTCTATTTTGTAAATGGCATTGATGGTAACCTCAAAATACTTATTAGGAATCATAGCGATGAAATTCTTTCGGATAATTCCTCTATCAAATAAAAAGAAAAAAGTAATAAATATCACTGCAAGCGCACCAATAAATACGCTCCCCGTGGTAGATATTATATTGGAAATCATTAATTTATCAAAAATAGAATTGATATTATCTTTAAGCGTTTCTATGATAAAATTGGGTGGCTTATTGACCAATTTGTTTTTGATAAGTATATTTTCTATGTTTTGGAGGGGCTTGGACACGCGCCTAAGCAATTCGTTGTAATCCAAAGAGGAAATTACCTTGATTTGCTCGCTAATAAGAGGAATAAATAACAAGACAAAAAGGGAAATAATACCTACCAAAATTCCAAAGGAAATCAAAATAGCAATAGCTCTCGGTAGTTTGTAGCCACCAATATGAAGCTGGCTAAGATAATCTGCGGGAGGCTTGAGAATAGCCGCTAAGACTAAAGAAATGAGTATGTAAGCTACAATATCAGAGAATATCCAACTTAAAAAAAGGATAACTGAAATGACAACAATGATATTGATAAATGTCTTGTTAAATAACATACAAACAAGGATAGTTTATATTCTTAACACAAAATTGTACTAATTTTGTATAATCAATTTGCTAAAAACTTCATCACTCTATCCAATAACTCTTCTGGCTTTTCCGCATGTACCCAATGTCCTGAGTCTTTGATGATGGCGATTTCCGAGTGAGGGAAAATATGCGTTATAAGAGGGGAATCATCTGCTTGGATATAAGAAGACCGCCCTCCAGCAATAAACAAAGTAGGTAACAATAGCGGCTTTTGGTAGTGCAGTTCTTCTCCTATCTTTCCTATTTCTGCTGTCAATACTTCCAAATTCATACGCCAAGCAAACTTATTATCTTCTGTTCTATACAAATTTTTCATCAAGAACTGTCTTGTGCCTATGTCTAATCCATACTTTTTCATTACTTCTTCTGCTTCATTGCGATTCGTAAGACTATGCAAATCAATATCATTCAATGCTTCTAAAATAGTGCCATGATGCACAGGATAGGCTCTTGGAGCAATATCAACTACGACGAGTTTTTGAAGCATCTCAGGATAATCAGCCGCAAACTGCATAGCTACTTTTCCGCCCATAGAGTGTCCTATCACATAAATAGGTGTGTCAATAGCCTGATTCCTAATAAATTCGTATAAATCTAAAGACATATCAGTATATGAAAAACCATCTGACCATTCGCTACGCCCATGATTTCTCAAATCTAAAAGGAAAACTTGATATTTTTCAGCCATTCTTTTGCCCACAGTCATCCAATTGTCCAACATTCCAAAAAGACCGTGCATGACTATCAGACAGCCATTATGACTATTTTCTATGCCTAACTCTTTAAAATTCAATTGTATCATTAGAAAGGTATTCAAAAATCTTTATACTTTATAAAATAACCACTTTCCTAATTCCTTGAAGGAAGGCTTTTTTCCATACATCAATATCCCTACCCTATAAATACGTCCTGCTACCCACGTAGCCCCAATAAAGCCTAATACCAATAAACTCATAGAAAGTATTAATTCCCAAGTAAATCCAATAAAGGGGAGGC
>JALOMS010000779.1 GCA_025455345.1 Thermoflexibacter sp.
ACCTTGACTTAGAAACAAAGGCAAACAGCGTAGTTATTTATTTTCGTATTATTGATTTAAGTTTATTTCTAAGAAGGGTAAATCAAGCAGAGATTTTTATAAAAAAATCTTTAATTATAGTAAAGGAAATAGAACCTTTCTTATCTCAGCTTTCTACAATAAGTAAAGACGCAATTTTAAATCTTAAAAATAGAATTATAGATTTTTCAAAATCTATACATAAACCAATTAAAAATGATAATAAAAAACTAAATCGTAATGACAAAATAGAAGTTGTCTATCAAAACGGGCAGAGAAAACAAGGGAAATATAAAGACTTAGAACAAGATATTAGGAAGGGTCTTTGTATAATTGACAATATAATAACACCTTATAAAAGTTAAATGTGTGATTTTTAATGAATAATAATGCCAAGCCCGAAATCATCGCCACTGAAAAACAGAAAAAAGCAGACGCAGAAGCAAAAATCAAAGCACTGAAAAAGGCATTGGAGGGGTTGAAGTAGTTTTTTTTTTACTAAATACATTGCAAAATAACAAAAATAGTTTTCAATATCTGTAGCTAAATTATTATGGGCGAGGATTAATCATAAAGATGACTTCCTTGAAATCAAAAATCCTTTTGCCTTCGTGAAATCATAAAGATGACTTCCTTGAAATCAAAAATCCTTTTGCCTTCGTGAGTTTGCATTACTAATTTTCCATTGTCTTCTATATCAGTGATTTGTCCATAGAATAGCTGCCCTTTATTGTCTTGATACAAATGTTCTTGTTGGTATCTGTACAGCATATTGATGTAATCTTGTTTAAGGAGGCTATGAGCTTGTTCTTTTAACAGTAAATATCTTCTTTCTAACTTGCCCAATATATGGTCTAATACCTCAGCCAAGACAAGTTTGTCTTTGATAATCATACTAAGCGAGCTTGCTTGTGGATATGAAAAATGTATTTGGTTGATATTTAGCCCAATACCTACCACGGCGTATTTGATGGAGCTACCCTCTAAGGTATTTTCTATGAGAACGCCCCCAATCTTCGAGTCTTCATAATAAATATCATTAGACCATTTGATTTTTAAGCCTTGTGCCTCAACTTTACCTAATAAAAAAGGCAATATTGCATCGGTAATAGCCAAGGTTACAGCGATATTTAGGTAAAATTGTTGGTAAGCGGGTAAAAAATAGGGTTTTAATAGCACTGAAAAAGTGAGATTAGCACCTTCCTGAGCCTCCCACGAGTTACCTCTTTGTCCTCTGCCGCGAGTTTGGTGCGAAGTGATAATGACTGCTCCTTCTTCTAACTGTGGAGCTAATTCTGTCGCTATGTCATTGGTAGAATGACAAGTTGGCAGGTAAATAATTTTTTTTCCAATAATTTGTGTATTGCTTGGAATTTTATATAAATTTTCTTGCAAAGTTTTTAAATTTGTATTTTATAACATCAAAAATAAAATATCTTGGACTAAAACACAAAATATGGTAAAAACAAAAGAGTTGACAAAGTCAGCAATTACTTCAGAAACACTATCTAAAATCGTAATAGAAGGTATGCAAGAGAAGAAAGCACTTGATATTGTAGTACTTGACTTGAGAGGATTAAAAGGTGCAGTAACGGATTTTTTTGTAATCTGTTCGGGTAATTCTGATACGCAAGTAGAGGCTTTGATGAAATCAGTAGAAGAACAAGTCTATAAGCTAACAGGACAAGACGCATGGCATAAAGAAGGTATCACGAATAGGGAATGGATTTTGTTAGACTTTGTTGATGTTGTAGCTCATATATTCAAAAAGGACAGGCGCAAATTTTACGGTTTGGAAGAGTTATGGGGAGATGCTGAAATTACTTTTATTAACCACTAATCAAATGATATTTTGTTTCCCAAATACCGTATATGACATACCTTTATTTTCTATAAATGATGAATAAAGTCTAAAATAGAAAACAAAACTAATAAACATCAAATAAGTAATTAATAAAACAGAAATATATTCATAGAAAATGTCAGAAAATCAAGATAATAAAAAAAATATGTTGCCGAAACCCTCATCAAAAAACAACTATCAAATTTGGTTGCTTGTAACTTTGATATTGTTTATAGTGGGTTTGACTTATTTTAATAGAAACAACTCGGCAATCGAAATCAATCAGAAAAGATTTGAAAAAATATTGGCGGCTGGAGATGTAAAAGAAATCATTATCGTCAATGACCGCTTTGTGGAAGTTACGCTTACGGCTGAAGCAATGCGAAAACCTGAATATCAACAAGAGGTTGGTGTTCAGCGTAATACTCCTTTTGGAGCTACACAATCTCCCCAATTCCGCTTTAATATTATTTCTGCTGAGATATTCAAAGAAGATTTAGAAAAACTTCAAAAAGATATTCCTTCAGAAAATCGAATCGGTTTCAAGCCAGAAAACAGGACGGATTTTAACAGTTGGTTTTTTAGCTGGGGCTTTTTTATCATTCTTATCTTTGGGTTTTATTTTCTGATGCGTCGTATGACGGGTGGGGGGCCAGGAGGGCAGATTTTCAACATCGGTCGCTCACGAGCTACTCTTTTTGATAGTGAGAGCAAAATCAAAATTACATTTTCTGACGTAGCAGGGCTTGACGA
>JALOMS010000194.1 GCA_025455345.1 Thermoflexibacter sp.
TTTCATAGAACAGTTAGAGTGTCTGCCACCACCTGCGTTATATACCTCTCCCTCGCGTGGGTTAAGGTAAAAGTGCCAAAACATATTGACTAAGTCCCAACTATGAATATTATCTCTTACTTGTTTGCCTTTATAACCAAATACCGTGTAGTGATTGCCTGTAATAGCACATTTCATTAAGTAGCTCAAGAAACCATGTAACTGCGCTCCTGAGTGATTGGGTCCAGTCAAACACCCACCACGGAATACTCCAGTTTTCATGCCAAAATAGCGACCATATTCCTGAACCATCACATCTGCGGCTACTTTTGATGCCCCAAAGATAGAGTGTTTGCTGTGGTCTATACTCATTAGCTCATCTATACCATCTTTAAAATAATGGTGCTTTTCATCTATTTCCCATCTATTTTCTAACTCGACCAAAGGCAAGTAATTTGGAGTATCTCCATATACTTTGTTAGTCGAAGTAAAGATAAAAACAGCTTTTGGACAATGTAAACGATTCATTTCCAACATATTCAATGTGCCATTAGCATTTACAGAAAAGTCTGTAAATGGTTCTTTGGCAGCCCAATCGTGGCTTGGCTGTGCCGCAGTATGCAGAATCAATTTAATATCTTCTCCATATTCTTTAAAAATCTTTTCCAAACTGGGGACATCACGAATGTCTGCATCGTAATGGCGATAATTACCAAATTGGTTCATAAGGCGAGATTTGTTCCAATCCACCGAACCATCTTCCCCAAAGAAATATTTGCGAAGATTATTGTCAATACCTACCACTAAGTCAAACTTAGAAGCGAAGAAATCAACTGCCTCGCTTCCTATCAAGCCAGCGGCACCTGTTACTATAGCTATATTCATAAACTTAAAAATTGTAAAACGTGAATAAAGTTTTAATGTAAATATTAAAGAATCAATTAGTTAAATGTAAATGCTTTGAAAGTTAAGCCTCAGACTTGCGAATACCTAACTTGTATAATAAAAACAGATAAATAAAATAACTATTGGTAGTCAAATATCTTTTCCATAATCGTTTCGGCTCCTGAATAAGTCTAAATAACCACTCTAAGCCTCTTTTTTGCATCCAAGGGGGAGCTTGTTTGACTGTCCCAGCATGAAAATCAAAAGCCGCTCCTACTGCCATCATTGCGGCGTTTACTTTGCCGAGATGATTGGCTACCCAACGTTCTTGGCGTGGGCATCCTCTGCCTACCAATACGATTTGCGCTCCTGAATCATTGATTTTCTTAATATCTTCTAAGTCCTCCTCTGGAGTAGCTTCTCTAAATCTATCTATATGAATACCAACAATTTCTACTGAAGGATAATTAGCATTAATGAAATTATTGAAGCGAGTCAATGTACTTTCCGTACTTCCGTAAAGATATACTTTGAGTTTATCCCGATTGGCTTTTTCCAATACATATTTGGTAAGAGTAGGACCATATACGCGGTCTTTTAATCCTACCTTAAAAAAGTTGTTCAATGCCCATCTAATTGGCTGCCCATCAGGTACAACCATGTCTATTTTATTGACCAACGTGTTCAGGTTTTGGTCTTTGACAGACTCTATTAATCCATGCACTGCCAATGCAGATACCCCAAAGCTATTGTTTTCTTTGGCATTGTCAATAATGGTATCCGAAGCAGATTCGTAATCCACAATGGCATAGTTGACAGAGAAAAGTTTTCTTTTGTTTATCATAGTTGCAAAGTTTAATTTGTTGTTATGTAATATTAAATGCTAATGCTATGTATATTTTTCCCAATTTACTTCCTGATATACCCTTTGTATCCCCTCTCTTAGTGGAATTTGGTGTTTCCACCCCAAAGTATGTAACCTACTCACATCCATTAGTTTGCGTGGAGTTCCATCTGGTTTAGAAGTATCATAATATATTTCACCTTCATACCCCACTATCTCTTTGACCAACAACGCTAAGTCTTTGATAGTAATATCCTGTCCTGTGCCTATATTGAGAAATTGGGCTTCGTCATAGTTTTGCATAAGAAAATGACAAGCGTCTGCCAAGTCTTCTACGTGCATAAGTTCTCTCATAGGTTTACCACTCCCCCAAATCTCTACCTTTGGTAGTTGTTGTACTTTTGCCGTATGAAATTTTCTTAAGAGTGCTGGTAATACATGAGAATTTTGCAAATCAAAATTATCATTGCTCCCATAAAGATTAGTCGGCATGACAGAAATAAAATTACAACCGTATTGCCTACGATATGCTTCGCACAACTTAATTCCTGCTATTTTTGCAATTGCATAAGGCTCGTTTGTTTCCTCCAAAGGCGCAGTTAGTAAATAATCTTCTTTCAGTGGTTGTGGTGCTAATTTGGGATAAATGCAAGATGAGCCTAAAAACAACAATTTTTTTACGCCAAATTCATAACTTGCATGAATAACGTTATTTTGAATCATTAGGTTTTTATAAATAAAATCCGCTCGATAAACGTTATTCGCATGGATGCCTCCTACTTTAGCCGCCGCCAGAAATACATATTCAGGTTTTTCTGCTTCAAAAAAAGCATGAACCTTTTGTTGATTTTCTAAGTCCAATTCTTTGGAAGACCTATAAATCAAATTTTCATAACCTTCTTTCTCTAA
Organism: Thermoflexibacter sp.; assembly: GCA_025455345.1. Classification (GTDB taxonomy): domain Bacteria; phylum Bacteroidota; class Bacteroidia; order Cytophagales; family Thermoflexibacteraceae; genus Thermoflexibacter. The sequence goes on from JALOMS010000194.1 coordinate 2,618, forward strand.
TTTCTGCACAATAGCCGCCCCTACCATTCCTCTATGACCAGCAATATATATTTTAGAAAACTTATCCATTATATAAATTTTAACCTTTTAGGTAATACGCTTCAAAATTAAAGCCCTAAAACTAATAAAATTATTATAAATTAAATAGCTCATATTAATTAACAAAAATAAAATCATGCTCTCTTAATATGAGTCATCATAATATTTCAATGTGTGATGTCCACCCTCCTGAAGAAATTTATCTACTTTAAATAGATTAATATCTGCCCAAACCATGTCTTTGACAAGTGCGGGCAGGTCGTATTTGGGTTTCCAGCCCAGCTTAGTATTTGCCTTTGTGGGATTTCCAATGAGCAAATCTACCTCCGTAGGTCTAAAATAACGAGGGTCTATGCCTATGACTTCTTTGCCTATTGGTAGCTGAAAGTCAAGATGATTGCATTGTACTATTTTAGCAACTTCTTCCAATCCTTGTCCTGAAAATTCAATGATAATGCCCAATTCTGCAAAACACATCTGTACAAAATCTCTAATTTTCGTAGTGATTCCCGTAGCTACTACATAGTCCTCTGGTTGGTCTTTTTGCAACATTAACCACATTGCTTGGACATAGTCTTTGGCGTGTCCCCAATCTCTTTGGGCATCTAAGTTTCCCAAATATACCTTGTCCTGCAATCCTAAAGCTATGCGCGCAACCCCTCTGGTAATCTTGCGAGTAACAAAGGTTTCTCCTCTTAATGGCGATTCGTGATTGAACAAAATCCCATTTACAGCAAACATATTATAGGCTTCTCTGTAATTAACAGTAATCCAATAGGCGTATAACTTAGCTACTGCATAAGGAGAACGCGGATAAAACGGGGTTTTTTCACTTTGCGGGACTTCTTGGACTAAGCCGTAAAGTTCAGAAGTGGAAGCCTGATAAATTTTTGTTTTTTGAGTTAGACCTAAAATTCTCACTGCTTCTAATATCCTTAGCATACCTAAGCCATCTACATTAGCGGTGTACTCTGGGCTATCAAAACTTACTTTGACATGCGACATTGCCCCTAAGTTATAAATCTCGTCTGGCTGTATTTCTTGGATAATGCGGATAATATTCGTAGAGTCTGTCAAATCTCCATAGTGCAGAACTACTTTTAAATTTTTCTCATGTGGGTCTTGGTATAGATGGTCTATCCTCTGCGTATTGAATAAAGAGCTTCTACGCTTGATACCATGTACTTGATAGCCTTTTGAGATAAGAAATTCCGTCAAATACGCTCCATCTTGTCCTGTAATACCCGTAATTAATGCTTTTTTCATTGAATTGGATTAAAATTTAGCCACGCAAGTTAGTAATAGAAATAATAATTATCATTCTATTTTAAAAAATGTATAGCATTGAGATTCTTAGTAAGCATTTTCCTCTCCTCTGATAGCATTCCAAACTGTAAGGAAGATGATTTTGATATCGAGAAACAAACTCCATTTTTCCATGTATTTTACATCATACTCTACTCTTTTCTCCATGAGATGATGTTCTTTGGTTTCTCCTCTATATCCGCTTACTTGGGCATAGCCTGTAATTCCGGGGGTTACAAAATGGCGAAATTGATAATTATTGATAGTTTTGGAGTATTCTTCGAGATGTTTTTGCATATTAGGGCGAGGTCCTACGACTGACATATCTCCAAGGAGTACGTTGAAAAATTGGGGTAGCTCGTCTAAACTTGTTTTTCTCAAAAACCCTCCAATCTTAGTAATGCGAGAGTCATTTTTAGTAGCTTGCATATCCGTTTGGGTATTGACTCTCATACTGCGGAACTTATAACACCCAAAGGGTTTGTTTTTCCTTCCTGGTCTTTTCTGCACAAAGAAAACAGGTCCTGCGGGGTCTTCTAATTTAATCAAAAGTGCTACGATAGGGAAAAGCCATGGAAATATTAAAGAAATAACCATAAAGGAAAATATAATATCAAAAGCTCGCTTTAGGATTTGATTTAATTTTGAGCTAAGAGGTTCATGACGAATACTAAAGACATTAATATTATCAAAAACAAAGACATTGATATTTTCGCTCAGGGAACTGCGGTTTTTTTCACTGAAAACAATTCGCAAATAAATAAAATTAGCATCTGCAAACTTTTGTAACTCTTCTATAAATTCGGGGGTAGTTTCCTCCAAAGCTACAAAAATCTCATCTATGTTTTCTTTTTTACAATAGAACTGTACATCTTCTATTCCACCTTTAATGAGATGATTATAAGGGTTGTTACGAGTTCTTTGGTCAAAAAAGCCCATAAATTTATACCCAAAAGATTTATAGGAATTAAAATAGTTATAAAGTGTGATACCCGCCGAGGTAGTGCCTATCACAATCACTTTAGTGTCATTAATGCCTGACTGTTTATAGTATCTTACAAAGTTGATATACAAAAATCTAAATACAAAAGTCAAGCATACAGAAAGCGCGTAAACAGCAACCACAAAACCAATATAAATCTCCGAGTTCAGATTTAGGACATAAATAACAATAACTGTCAAATGAAAAGCATAGGTCATCATCAGGTCTTTTGCCATGATATTGACTTGCATGAATCTTTCTATCTGATAAGCGCGGTTCAGCAAGGTAGATACTAACCAAGTAGCACAAAAAACAGCATAGAAAGAAGAATAGTGTTGATTAAAGGTAATTTCAGGACTTACTAACCAATAGTGTACTAAACGCAAAGAAAAATCTATCAAACAAACATCAATAATAACTAATAAAAAGGCTACAAAATTAAATGTGGGTAACAGCTTTCTCATGATTGCTTGTGTATTAGGTATAAGATTTTAGATTGTCAAATCAACAAATCCAATAGATTTAATTTAAAAAGATATGACAAAGTTAAGACAAATTTTAATATTGTCAAAATTTTTGATAAATTTTTTAAATATTTTTTTTGAATTTTTCTGATATAAATTTGTCAATACAAAGCCTCTTATTCAAATTACAAATAAATGAAATAAAATTAATTTTTTATATTAAGTATTTTATTATCAGTATTTTATATATGTGTTTTTTACTTAAATTTTAGATAAGTAAGTTTACGAATTTGAACTTTTTTTATATTAATATAGGATAAAACCAAGATTTTTTTGTTTTTAATAGAAATGAGTAATTCTCATTCTCAAAATCAAAAATTGGATTTTTTTAATAATATTATTGTATTTTTTATTTATAATCACTATTTGTACGGAAATGGGCTAAATGTGTACGAAAATGAACTTGATTGGATAGGGGAAAAATTGAATATTTTTTGTAAAATACTTATAATCAAAACCTTACAAAAGTTGGCACGCCTTTGGTTTAAATCATTCACGTCAAATAATTTAATCATATATAAAACTTAACATTCTTAAATAACATGAAAACTGTAAAAAAAGTATTTGTTTTTATTTTTGCATTAGCGATTTTAGTAAGTGGTAAAACTTTTGCATTTAATGGCAATCCAGAAGAAGAAAAATTTGAAGTAACTGCTTCTGAAAAATTTGCTTATAGCATTTATGCTATCCAATCTTCTCTAAAATTTAGATTGAATTTTGATAACGAAGATGGTAGTAATGTAACTGTCAAAGTATTAGACCCTCAAGGCAGGGTCGTGTTTTCTGAAACTATCAAAAAACAAGTAGAAGCTCGCCGTAATTATGACCTTAGTGCTGTTGGCAAAGGCGTTTATACCGTAGAAATTATAGATGGTGATTTCAAAGCAAGTCATAAAGTAGGTATTGGTGGTGCATCAATAGAGAAAAAAGAATTTTCTGCTTATGTTTCTAAAATCCAAGATGGTTCGGTGAAAGTAGCTTATGAAAATGGTGGCGAAGATGGTGTAAATATCGTATTGAAAGACGAAAAAGGCAATATCGTTTATGATGAAATCAGCCAAGACGCTCAGTATGCTCGCAAATTTAATCTTTCTAAACTTAGAAAAGGTACTTATACAATGAGTGTTACTTCTGGAAGAAAGACTGTTGAGCAAGTATGTAATATTCAATAAGTAAGCACTTAGCAAAATTATAAGAGATTGTAAATGACAAAGGTGGTAGGTATTTTATCTATCACCTTTGTCGTTTTTTTGTTTATATATACTTTATTTGCAAGTCGCATCTAAGAATATGCTCATTTTCTGTGAGTTTTTATTTATTTGACAAAAACAACAATAGTAAATATGATTAAAAATACTCGACTTTCGCGCTGGCTCTCACAGACCAATCCCCTGTTTTTTTCCATGTATGCTTCTTTGGTCGCTTTCTGTGCCTATACATGTATTTTTGCATTTAGAAAGCCATTTACTGTGGCAACTTTCGAGGGGCTTAGCGTCTGGGGCGTAGATTACAAAATATGGCTTATTAGCGTACAAGTCATTGGGTATATGATTTCCAAATTTATAGGTATTAAGGTAATCGCTGAAATGTCAGGGGAAAAGAGAGCATTGGGTATTTTGTTGATGATATTAGTAGCAGGAGGAGCTTTGGTTGGTTTTGCTTTCATTCCTCAACCTTATAATATTATTTGTATGTTTTTGAACGGTTTACCCTTAGGCATGGGGTGGGGATTTATGTTAGGATATTTGGAAGGTAGGCGAGTTACAGAGGTACTAAGTGCTGGATTGTCTGTGAGTTTTATCTTTTCTTCTGGATTTTCTAAGACTATCGGCAAGGCAGTCATGGAAAGTTGGGGTTTTTCAGAATTCATGATGCCCTTAGTAGTAGCTGGATTATTTAGCCTTCCTCTTTTATTGTTTGTCTATCTTTTAGACCATTTGCCGCCGCCTTCCGCGCAAGATGAAGCCCTCAGAACGAAGCGAAAACCTATGAACGCCAAAGAGAGAATTGATTTTTTAAAAACTTTTGGAGGAGGTTTGGTCTTATTGATTTGCAGTTATATTTTTCTAACTATTTACAGAGAATTTAGGGACAATTATGCCGCAGAGATTTGGCAATCTTTAGGTTATGGGACTTCTGCCAATATTTTTACCCTTACCGAAGCCCCTGTTGCTTTGAGTGTAATGTTTTTTGTCAGCTTGCTTATGACGGTAAAAAACAATAAAAGGGCTTTGATTATTAATCACTTGATGGTTTTTGTAGGATTTCTTCTCATTGGCATAAGTACCCTTGCTTTCCAACAGTCATGGCTTACAGACCCTATTTGGTGGATTATTTTGGTAGGTTTAGGCTTGTATTTGGGATACGTACCGTTTAATAGTGTATTGTTTGATAGATTAATTGCGGCATTTAAGTACGTAAGCAATGTAGGTTTTTTGATTTATTTGGCGGATTCTTTTGGATATCTGGGAAGCATTAGTGTCCTGTTTTATAAGAATTTTGGGC
>JALOMS010000195.1 GCA_025455345.1 Thermoflexibacter sp.
TCTAATTTTTATATTTTTTGAGGTTGCTTTAATCATAGGAGTTTTTTGGGCAAAACCTATGTGGGTGATGAGCGAAAAGAAGACTAAGAGGCAAGTTACAGTAAAAAAAAGTTTAGTTTTTATCTTCATTGAATTTGACGTGTAATAATTTTCATGTTTCAAATCAATTCGCTTGCCAATTTATAATTAACTTATAATCAGCAATTTATAATTCATAATTAGTAATGAATTGTTCGTTTTCGGTCATTTTTGTGCGAAAGTGAGAAGATGATATTTTGTAGGGATTTTACTGAAATCAATAAAGAAATGTTTTCCAGCAGTTTGTACATGAGGAATAAGTAAGTGTATAAATTAAATAAACACCATAGCCTACCTTTATGGCTTACAAATATTTGATAATGAGCCAAATATACTAAATCGTGTTTTACAAATAAAAATGTACACTTACTTATGGGAAAATATTGCAGGAGCATCTCATTGCTTTATCTTCCAAAAAACTGATTAATCAGTTGCATGAATTTGGACTCCGCTTCTTCGAGTTTGCGGTCTCGGTCTTGTTTAGAATCTCACGCCTATGCTCAATCACAGGCAAAATAATTTCTTTAGATATTTCAAATAGCGCAACTTCCGTAGTTGCAAGTACCGTGGCGGTACGCTTTTGCCCTGTAAGTAAAGCCATTTCCCCAAAAATATCACCATTCTTAAGCTCTGCTACTTTGAGCTTAGCTCCGTCTTCTTGGTCTATCATTACCTCTAACTTCCCTTCGGCTACATAAAACAGAGAAGAGCCTTCGTCGCCTTGTTTGACGATTTGTTCGGGTGGACCATAAACAGATTTTTTGGCATTGGCAATGAGTGCGGTGAGTTCTCTCTCATTAAGTGCAGTAAAAATTCCCTTATTTTTAAGAATAGCTACATGTCTGACCACTTCCTCGTCTGTCTTGTCGGCGGGGATTTGCAGATGAGGGATAATCTGCGTAGAAGGGTCTAAATCCCAATCTATGCCTTCTCTATAAAAAGCATACCATATAATAGACAGAACTTCATTGACCACTCTTGTATCTTCTAACTCACTGGTATAAACTTGAAGTGTGTATCTGATGCCTTCTTTTTCATATTTGCTTATAGACGCTTGAGGAACAGGGTCTTTGAGTACCAAGAATGATTGTTTCGCAGACTTGAGTAACAAATCTTTGACCCTTTGGGGAGAGTGTTCGTAAGATTGTAAGACATTGACTTCTAACATCTTCCAAGTATTTGTTCTTGAGAGATTAGTAACAATTGTATTGGCAAATAAATTATTGGGAATGACCAAAATCGTATTTTGAAGGGTGCGGACTGTTACCGACCGCCAATCCATGTCTATTATCTGCCCCGTGATATTATTAAAGGCAATCATATCTCCTTTTTTCAAAGATTCGTTGAGTCCCAAAGAAAGACCAAAAAATATAGTTGCCAAAGAATCTCTTGCCGCAATACCCAAAATAAAGGTCAAAATACTTGAGGCGGCGATGATTCCATTTGCTGGTTTTTCAAAAACAAAATGGACAATAAGCACAAAAGCAATAGAATATACTATCGCATCAAATAGATTGCGGACTAATTTGGGGACAATACTTTGTTGGTTTTTGGTCAAGATGCCTTCCCAAATAAAAAAACGGATTAATTGATTGAACAAATAAGCCAAAGAAAGCCACCATGCGATGCCTACTCCATATTGAGCTAATTCTTTATGCTCATTGGTAAATTCACTGATTAATCCAAAAATATAAGCCTCACTCAAGTATAGCAGGCTAAAAGCTACTAATGCAATTACACCACTGACAATTTTCTTTTGTCTATTTTGTAAAGGTAAAAATGTTCCAATTCTAAAAACTACTAAAGCTACAACAACATCAAGTAGATAACTTAGTGCTATCATCAAATAATCAACATAATCAAAATTTCTCATATTGAATTTTTAGGACAAAATTTTATTTAAAATGAGGAAGAGGGGGGAAATATTGTTCAAATAAAGCTAAATTTGACAAATTTATTTGGAAAATCGCAAAAAATCTAATATTCTACAATTCCATGAAATTATTTTTTGATAAATATCAAGGTACAGGAAATGATTTTGTCATGATAGATGACCGCACAGAAAGGTTTAACGAAAAAGATAGTGCATTAGTTGCCAGACTCTGTCATCGCAAATTTGGTATAGGTGCAGATGGACTCATTTTATTACGAACCGACAAGGATTATGATTTCAAAATGGTTTATTTTAATGCAGACGGGAAGGAAGGCTCTATGTGTGGCAATGGGGGTAGATGTATTGTTGCTTTTGCACACCAATTAGGCATTTTTAAGGAACAAACGACCTTTAATGCAGTAGATGGCTTACACGAAGCGAGCATCAAAGAGGGTGCTATGGTTTCTTTGAAAATGAAAGATGTAGATGCGGTAGAGATTACTCCGTCTTTTTATTTTATGGACACAGGTTCTCCGCATTATGTTACTTATGTCGAAGATGTTGCTGACTTTGATGTATTTGGGAATGGGCGAAAGATACGATACAATGATAGATTCAAAGAGCAAGGGACAAATGTAAATTTTGTAGAACGGCTGAGTGATAAACACCTCTTTGTCAGAACGTATGAGCGGGGAGTCGAGGACGAAACGCTCTCGTGTGGCACAGGCGTAACGGCTTGTGCAATAGCAGAAAGCCTGTCCAATCCCACCATGCAAGGCATCAGTAGCTTAGGATTTGAGGTAGGATTTGAGATTCGAATCAAAGTAATGGGAGGAGAATTAGCCGTTGCTTATCATAAAAACAAAAATCATTTTACGAATATTTACCTGAAAGGGAAGGCTGAAAAAGTATTTGAGGGAAGCATAGAAATTAAGTGATAAGTAATAAAAATATAAAATTAACAAACATTTTACTCGAATATTTAAAAAATTATTATCTTAGCAAATATCGCAGTCATTGCACACGTTATTTTAATCAAATAATTTATTTAGAAGTATTTACAAAGACTAATAAAACCGTATTATTTTCATGTCCGTAGTGATAGAAAAGACCAAAGAAGAACTCTTAAAGGAAATAGCGATATTACAAGAAAAAATCAATCAGTTAGAACAAACAGCTGAGGCTAATCATCTTTTCTCTTTATCCCCCAAGCATAAAACTCCCCAATTGACATTTTATAAAAATGAACATCAAAATAGTGAAGAACTTATCTGTTTGCATGACCTTACAGGCAAGATTATTAGGGTTAATGATGAAGTAGAAGAGCTTTTTGATGTCTATACCAAAGAAGGTTCTTTTGGCAATGTCAAGAGCCTCCTTGCGCCAGATGTGAGGCACTTGTTCCAAGACTATTTGCAAGAAGCAATCGTAGATAAGCAAGTAGATGGTAAGCTCAAACTGATGGACAAGCATGGGAATATACATTTCTACGAATATAATGCCTTTTTAGAAGACAATGACCAAACAAATCCCTATATTCGCTGTCATGCTTGGGAACTCAACCCCTCCAAATACGGGCGTAATGAAACCAATGAATTTTATAAAAGCCTGTATGACAGCAATATATCTTCTATTTTTTTGCTTAATCCAGATGGTATCATCTTAGACGCTAACGAAACAGCCTTACAAAGATTTGGGTTTAGCCGCGAAGACATGACAAGTGCTAACTTCATAGATGTTTTAGCCCAAAATGAAATAGAAATTGATTTAGACAAATTAGAAGATATATTACAAGACGCATGGTTTGGTCGGAATGTTAAGATTTTTACAAATGGCATAGATGCCAAAGGTAATGCCTTTACCTTAGAAATGAATTTTAAAAAAGGTAAATTTTTCAAAAAGGACATTATTATCTGTTTGGGAGACGACATTACCAAAGAGCAAGACGACGAGCAAGCCATCATTGCGAAGTTTAACGAGCTTCGCATCATCAAAGAAACCCTAAGATATGTATCAGGGCAATACCGCATCAACGATGTTCTCATCATGGCTTTGGAGAAACTCTATGAGCTGGATTATATTCGTTCGGCGGGTATTTATCAGTTAGGCAGGAATCACCTTCAGGCGCGCTTGAGATTTTACATGAATTTTGAGAATGTATTATTACAATACTTGTTAGAAATCAATGTAGAGGATTATTTGAATGTATTTTCAGAAAAACAATCTTTCGAGTTATCTCCAAAAACACTCTGCCCCGAACAGGACAAAGCTATTATTTTCGTTCCTATTGTTGTTGAGAATAAAGTAAATTATGTTTTAATTTTTAAATTAGAAACAGATAAACAAGAAAACTCAAGCCTATTATTGAACTTATTGGGGACAGAGCTAAGTAGTTATCTTACTCAAACCCAACTCAATAACAAATTAGTCCAAAGCGAAAATCGCTTTAGAATTATTGCTGATAACTCTCCTTCGCTGTTGAGAATGACTGACTGGCGCAACGAGTTTAACTTTTTTAGTCAGCCATGGTTTACCTTCACAGGCAGGAGCAACGAGCGTCAATTAAGAGATGGTTGGAAAGAATTGATACACGAAGAGGATATCGAGCCATTGTTAGCCCATCTCAAAGATGATTTTGCAGAAAAGAAAAGTTTTGAAGTAAGCTATCGCCTCAAGCGTTCTGATGGAATATATCGCTGGATGCAGGAGAATGGTACGCCTTATTACGACCAAGAAGGCGACTTTAAGGGTTATATCTGTTCGGCGGTGGATATTACAGAACGCCGACAAAAAGAAAGAGAAAAGAGCCAAGAAGATGCCATTAAATACTCCAAAGAAAGACTGCAAAAAGGACTGAGCCAAGCCAATATTTTTGCTATTTCTGTGGAAAAAGATGGAATGATTTCCTTCTGTAACGACTTCTTTTACCAAAAAACCCAATGGCAGGAAGCCCAAATTATAGGCAAATACCTTTTTGATATTTTTGAACCTGATTTGGACGAGAATACCATTCAGATTTCACAAATAGATGGCTTTTTGAATAGTTTTGAAGGCAAGCTCCAAACAGCAGATGAGCATAGAATCCATATTAGGTTCAATACGATTGTCTTAAATGACAAAACAGGCAATATTTCCTCAGTAACTATTGTAGGCGAGGATATTTCTGAAAAAATCCGCTTCGAGGAAGCCCTTAAAGAGAGCAATGCGCGTTTACAAGACCTTTTCGACAATGCCAATGACTTGATTCAAGTTACAGGTGCAAGCGGAAAAATATTATTTGCGAATCGTGCATGGAAACAAACACTTGCTTATAGTGATGAAGAACTCCAAGACCTAAAAATCATGGACATTCTACACCCTGATTATGCAGTAGAAACCTATAAAACCTTTGGGAAAGTCAAAAAAACGGGCGAAGTTAGTAACGCTCGTACTGCTTTGGTCAGTAAGAGTGGGAAAAGAATAGACCTTGCGGGGAGTTTTAGCTATGAAGAAAAAGACAATGAGTTCAGGGCATATCTATACAATATTACAGAAAAAATAAGAGCAGAAAAAGCGCAAACACTTTATTACAACATTGCTACTCTTACGCTTAATAGCACTAATTTGGAAAATCTTTATGAGGGATTTTATAATGCACTTAAGCGAGTCATAGAAGTAGATAGCTTTTTGATAGCACTCAAAGACAGGTATGATGAAAATAAAATATATTTCCCATATTATGTCAATTCTCAGTTTGCCCCCAGAGAAGGAATACAAGGTATCAACTTTGCCAAACACGCAGTAACGAAGTTTGAGCGACCTATGTTTTTCTACGAAGACCTTATCAAACAAATCATTATCAGAAAAAATATCATTCCTGATACTGTCATGCCCAAAGTATGGCTTGGCGTACCTCTCAAGTTAGGCGAAAAAATTATTGGAATGATTATTTTGCAAGCCTTCAAAGATTATAAATTATACACAAAGAAGGACTTAGAGCTACTTTCGTTTATCTCTGGACAATTGGCAATTGCTATCAAACGAAGTCAAAACCAAGAAGAAATCAGTCATCAAGCCGCAAGACTCAAAGCCGTATTTGACAGTGGTACTCACCTCATGTGGACAGTAAATCGCCAAATGCTCATCACTCGTTTTAATCAGAAAGCCTCTTCAGCGAATACCAATGTGGGTGGGAATAACATTGTGCCAGAAGAATTAATCGGCATACTCGACCAAAACGACCAAATGCAACAAGGAGAATTCCTTTATTTTTGGTTAAATAAATACAGAAAAACATTTGAAGGTAAACAGCAACACTTTGAAAGTAAGATTATTAACGAACAGGGGGAAGAAGTTTGGTATGAAATATTCTTAAATCCTATTCGCATCTCCTCTTCTGATGGATTGGAAGAAATTTCGGGCGTAGCTCATAATATCACTGCTAAGAAAAAGTACGAATTAGCCCTTGCTGAAGCAAAAGAGATTGCAGAAAAATCTTTGGAAGTCAAAAAGAGATTTCTTTCTAATATGAGCCATGAAATCCGAACGCCAATGAATGGTATTATCGGTATGATAGAGCTATTGGCTGATTCTCAATTAGATGAAGAACAGCAGAGTTGGATTACTACCATGCGTAAGTCTTCGGAAACCCTGCTCAATATTCTCAATGATATTTTGGACTTATCAAAGATAGAAGCAGGGAAAATGGAACTTCGCATAGCTCCTCTTTCCTTAAAAGCCATTATTGATAAACTTTTTGCACTGTTTGCCCAAAGAGCATTGTCTAAAGATATATCCATGATGTATTACTTTGGGACGCAAGTACCCTTGTACGTCAATGCAGACGAGACACGCCTTTTACAGATACTTTCTAACTTGACCTCCAATGCCCTGAAATTTACCGAACATGGAGAGATTAATATCAACTTTTCGCATATTGCCCAGAGAGATAAGTGGCATAAGATAAAAGTAGAAGTCCAAGACACAGGTATCGGGATTCCAGAAGACAAGCTCAACGTATTGTTCAAGGCATTTAGCCAAGCTGATAATTCTTATACAAAATCTTATGGAGGCACAGGCTTAGGTTTGGTCATCTCCCAAGAACTCAGCAAGTTAATGAATGGAGAAATTGGGGTATTTTCAGAGTTAGGCAAAGGAAGCACTTTCTGGTTTTCCTTCGAGGCAGAAGAATGTCTGCCAGAAGAAGTCCCTAAAGAAGAAGTACTTAGCAACAAAGAAGGTAGTGTGATAGAACGTATTAATAGCTCCATCAGACTATTAGTTGTAGATGATAATGCTGTCAATCTCAAGGTAGCAAAAAGTATCCTCCAAAAAGCAGGCTGTAAGGTAGAAACTGCTCAGAGTGGGCAGTCTGCGATTAACTTAGTACAACAAAATGACTACGACCTAATCTTTATGGATATACAGATGCCTATAATGAATGGGGTAATGACCACCGAAAAAATAAAAACGTTAGGCTTATCTTATGTTCCCCCTATTATAGCAATGACCGCATTTTCTATGCAGGAAGAGCGGCAAAGTTTCTTGGACGCAGGAATGGACGATTACGTATCAAAACCTATCAAAGCGCAGATACTTATCAATAAAGTAAAAGAATGGATAATTAAATTGGGCTTACAAACCAAGGTCGAGGCACAGATTAATGATATAGAAAAAGAACAAGATACCGTTAGTCAAGAACTGGCAGATAGTAAAAAAAATTATCTCAAGGAATTAATTTTGGATAAGAATGTAGCCGACCAACTTCGCAAATATGGAGACGATGAGATGATTGCTGCTACTTACCAAGAATTTGAGGAAGAAACAACTAATATCATCAATGAATTAGCAATATCTATTCAGAATCAAGATTATAAAGAAGCCATGGGGCATGCTCATACCATCAAAGGTAGTGCGGGTACATTGGGCATAGAACGATTATCTGCTCATGCGGCAAAGATGGAGAAGGATTTTCGCAATGGCTTCAATACTCATGCAGAACAAGACCTAACCACTACACTGATGCTATTTGACGAATTCAAGAATAGCTACAAAGATATTTTAGGGATTGAAGGGTAAAAAACTGAATTTTACGAATGATAGATTTTGAGAGTGGTATGGGCAGGGGAACTACTTTTTTATTTTTATAATATGCCTACTGTCTTTTTAGTCAGAATTTGCAATTCATAACTCGCAATTTTTCAATATTTTATGCTCTCACTTTAAAAAATTATATTAGAAATTCCATTTCTTTAAGGAAATGGAATTTCTAAGAATATTTCCTAATAGTTCAAGGTTAAGCCTTGAATTTTTTTAGTAACAAGTGCAACAATTGTAGTAGGTAGTGCGATTATCTTCTTTTTGTTTATCAGCGTACTACCAAATATCCCAACCTAAGATATTAATCTCAAAAACCATCCCCCACGGTGTG
>JALOMS010000196.1 GCA_025455345.1 Thermoflexibacter sp.
CCACAGAAGCAATGATTTCGCTGACCGTATTACCTATGGGATTGATGACATCTTCGTCTATCATGCTCAGAGAAAAAACACCAGTATTGTCTAAAATAGGCGCGTGATTAACCGTATTGAAGTTCCAAGTATTGGCATTGCTAATTCCTGCAAAAATATTGGCAGGGGTAGCAAAGTCTGTAACTGCGCCAGCGTCAATGAGTACATGGTAAGCTACGTTCCCTTCTAAGTCCATAGTGGGATTGATAGTCAAAGTATTACCACTAAAAGTTACTGTACCTGTCGCTCCGCCGCCGATAGGAATAACAATAGGACTTGCTCCTCCTACGATAGTAATATTTCCAACGCCTGATTTTATTTGTTTGTTAAATGTAATGCTTAAATTCGTATTCAGTGGGGTGCTGGTGCTATTGTCCGTAGGCAAGAGAGAAACAATATCTAAGGGAGTTACATCACAAGTATTAGAAATATTGATAGAACTACTATAAGTACAAGTATTTTGAGTAATGCTAAACCCTATATTTCCTGATAGACTTGTTGAAATAGAGGGTGTCGTTTCTCCATTAGGAAACCATGTAAGGCTTGTATTGGAAGGAACAAAGCGCAATCCCTCATTGACCGCAGACCAGTAGCTATCATTCCGTCCCGCTATCGCTATGCCCTTCGTACCACCACTATTTTCCAAACCCATAATCATAGAGGCAAAAGTGCTGATTTGGGTATTGATAGAATGAATTTCTATGACATTAGAAGATTCATAAAGCATAATTTGAGCATTGACCCTGTTGGGGCTTGGGGGAGTAGAGCTATAATAAGGAATATTGAGAAACTCTACCACCAATTTCCGATTGGGGGCTGTGCCTAAGACTTGATATTTGACAGTTCCTGCGGCAGAAGGGTCAAGGTCTGACCAAGCAAAAGCAATAAAATTATTAGGAGTTAATGTATTGGGAATCAATCTTTTTACACTTGGCACAAAATCATGGTCAAAACCATCAAAACCTATTAACCCATTAGAATTGATGTAAAATTCGCTGTATGTTTTTCCAAAAAAAGTAAAGTTAAAACCAATAGAAAATTGTTTGAAATCATCATCTCCTAAGTTTACCAAGGTTGCACTTGTCATATCTTCAGTTGCCAAAGCAATGTTACTGAGCGCGTAAGTATCGACGGGAAAGTTTTGCGCTGTAAGTGTAGCCGAATTACAAAAATTATTAGAAGGGTTAATGATGATAGACAGAGGCATATTATCTACATTTCTAAGAAGATTTATAGAGATTTTGTCATTGGCTTTTACGCCGTCTGCAGGCAAATTACTTGTAATTGACAGGGTATTCGTTCCTATTAAAGTCAAGTTCGCTGATGCGGTAAAAGTATAGTCAATGTCTTCGTTCACCCCCAAATCCGTTGCTAATACGAGATTTTCTGTAATAGGTGGCTCTGCATTGATTTGGAAAGAAATAGGAATAGAAGTTCCCGAAGGAATTGCAGAAAGTCCTGAATTTCTCAATCTTACGCTTACGGTATTGTTTGTTTGGCAAATATTAGCATTAGGGGATAATATACTTAACGGTCTGATGTCCAAGTTTGCCCCTATTCCTGAAGGAAAAATAAGACCAGTAGCATAAGCACGCTCACTGATTACTCCTGTGTTTGTTCTTGCTCTGAGTGTATGAAAATAGCCCCCACCATTGACCAAACCTGTCGAGTTAAAGGTCGTAATAGGAGCGGCAACGGAGCCTACCAATTGCCATTTGCCTTCTGCTGAAAAATTATCAAATTGTCTAATTCTGTAAATATCATAAAAATCAGCTCCTGCCACAGGCTGCCAGTCCAATTTGATTTGATTGTTTTGGGCAGTTCCAGTAATCACCACGGAAGAAAGTCCAATAGGTACTCCCATTATCGTAAAAGGCAAATCTGATTCGTCAGAGGTACTTCCGCCAGAAATTGTCATGCCACTAATCCGTATTTTGGCTTGGTCTGTAATAATAGCGGGAGTAGTCCATGTATAGCGCAAAAGTTGATTGTTGGTGATATTTACATTGGCAACTGTACTCCAAGCACTTCCATTATAAAACTCTATGGTATAGTTGCCACCAGTGATTCCCTCCGCATCCCATTGGATTACCTCATTGGTATTGGGCTTGAGTTTTTCTCCTCCTGCGGGATAGCTAACTTCTATGTACTCAGGTTCTAAAGACCACACCAAGGCAAACTCTTGAGTCCCACCCAAGGGGAAATTGACATTTGCTCCTGTAACCTGAATCGTATAAGTTCCTGCGGAAGGATTGTCTATGGTAACTTGTTCTATATTATTGAGGTTGTCAATGCCTCTGGTAGCCACCGCCGCAGGAGTAGCTGGGTTGAGTATCCAAGGATTAAAAGAAGTAAAAGAAGCATCGTGCTGTACTTGCAAATTTAGATTGTTGATGAGTGCAGGCAAAGCATTGGGCATAGCCGCAGGGTCTGTCCAGCTTAACATTACTTTGAGTCGCTGGGTATTCGCAGGTACATTGATTTTAGCAGTATAGGTTTTCGTATTTCCATTGGAAACATTGTCAATGAGGTAATTACCTTCATTAAGTATTTTTACAGATTTTAGTGCATTTAACCTTCCAAAGCCAAACTGATAATCTGGATAGGGGTTGCCTAAGTCTGTTGCCCCATTGCATATAACTGCTCTTACCAAAGAAGATGGTGGATTGGTATTGGTATGGAGTTGTTTATACCTTTGTACGAGCAGGGCAGATACACCTGATACTGTGGGGCAGGAATGAGATGTGCCTGTCCAACTATTAGTACCTTCGTAAATAGAGTAGGGGTGAGGAGCATCTACCGCTCGTCCTAAGGCTACTACGTGAGGCAAAATTCTTCCATCTCTACTCGGACCCCAGCTTGAGGCTATGCCAGACCATGCCAATATACTTACATTATCTCTTTCTAATGCACCCACATTAAGTGCGTTTTTTGCGGCATTGAGTACGGTAGAGCGATACCCTCCATTAGCGGGTGCGGCACTCGCACAGTTAGTTCGCGAGTTACCTACGGCAAAATGATGAGTCAAATAGGGGTAAAAATAGGCTAAATGGTCTATACTGCGATTAAAGACAGTATAAGGAACTCCTGTTCCACATGTTCCACTCGCATTAGGGTCAGAACCATACGAATTTTGTGTAATCACAATTTGGTGATTTTCTATTGCTTGGAACATTTCAAAAGGGATATAACGCTCGAAAGGAGGCGCATTGGTTATATCATACACAAATATAGAGGCTTCCGTAGCAACTCCGCGCATGGCTGGGTCGCGTGTTCCTGCGCCTGCCATATTGCCTACTACGTGTGTGGCATGAGAACCAAATACATTACCAAGATTAGTGGGCTGTACTTGGGTAGTGCGACTCATGAAATCTATATGCGGTCCAGCAAAGCCACCGTCCCATACACCAATATTTACATCTTTCCCTGTCAAACCATAAATATTTTCCAAAGGGTCGACTCGATAGTGTTCTCTGACGATATTCCCTAAAGTGCTTGCTTCTACCTCTTCCTTTTCTACCCACAAAGTATAGGGCAAATTAGCTACTTTTAGGATTTGAGAAAAGGTAAGGCTCGCCTTAATGGTGTTTAATCCCTCATAATAGTGAAAAGACGATATTCCTAAAAAACTTAACTGCTTGTCTATTTCTTCTTTAGGTATAAAAGGCGCAACAATAATATTAGCTACTAATGCGTTTTGATTTTTTTCATCAAACAAGTTTGATTCTATTTTTTTTTTGGGTTCAAATTTTCTGAGTGCAACAATCCCTACTTGACTAATAGCTTCTGTGCTAATATATGATGGAATTTTTGCCCAATAAGTATTATCACTTATGTACTGGAGAACTTCTATGCCATATTTTTTTATTTGATTGGCTTGGGTAGTAGAAGGAGGCTGTCCAAATGTGGCAAGTAGGTAATAATGAGTATGATAAAGTGTAGAAGTGCTTTCTTTTGTTTTGAGAAAATTGTCTTTGATGTTGTCTTGAATAACAGAAGAAGCATGCTTGCTTTGCTTATGTCCTTGAACCTGAGCCATCAAGTTTGAGGTAGCAATCATCAATAGAAGATACAGTTTTAGTAGTAATAAAAAGTTTTTTTTCATTCTTCTTAAAAGGGGTTACTTATCTCATACTACGTAAAAAAATAAAATACTTTGTATCAAAATAGCATATTTATTTGTATTAATTAGGTCTTATGTTTTCTAATTGTCATTTCCATTGGCATAGTTTATAATGGACTTGTATTTGCCTGTAAGATTACAATCATTGATGTCCAATCTGATAGAACCTGTGCCTTGGTGTACGAAATGTCTTTTACGCCAGCCACCATTTTTCTTTTCCAAAAAAAGTGTAATTTCTACTTTCCCACCAGTTGGAGAATAGACAAACCCTGTTTCCAAAATTACGCCGTCATTTGGGCATTTGGGATTGGGAATGATGCGAGTCATCTTAAATTCAGGTGATTTGTTGAGAATGATTTGCTGGTGTTTGTCTATGACTTCTTGTTCTGTGGGGAATTTACAATTTTCCTCATTGGCATAACAAACATACACATAATAGTTCCCTGTATATCTACAATCGGAGAGATTCAACTGAATAACGCCCGAACCCTCATGTTCGAAATGATGTTTGTGGAAAGAACCATCTCTTCTTTGCATAAAAAGCATGACTTCTACCCACTCGTTGGGTTTAGGCACTCTTAGATATCCTCGCTCGAAAGTAATTCCGCTTGCCGCACCGCATGAAACATTCATATAGGCAGAAGAATGAGTAATTCTGAACTTGGGTTCTTCCTGTGCATAAACACCACACAGCGTAAAAAATAGTATCATTATCAAAAACAAACGTTTCATCCCTTAACAATCAATATTCATAAGTCTATACAAATTATGATAAACATCAATACAATAAAGTAAATGTAATAGTTGCCTATGATATATACAAATACTATGCAGAGGAAGTCAAAAACTCCTAATAGTCTGTAAACTTTCTGATATTAAATTTGCTATGGAAACTACCTCCAAAAAATCATCTTGTTTCTCCAATACTTTGGGGTGGGTGTTTGTAACCACTATTTTCTCAATTAAGTTACTTGTTTTCAGTTTTTGGACAGCCTCATTAGGAAATATTCCGTGTGTAGAAAGCACATATATCTTTTCTGCGCCTGCTTCTTTGTATGCTTTGGCGGCTTGTAAGAGAGAGCCACCTGTGCGAATCATATCATCATAGATAATCACCGTTTTCCCTTTTACGTCAGCATTGACCCCTGTGAGCTTGGTATCACTCCCACTGATACGCCTTTTATAGACAAAAGCCGCCTGCACTCCTATATCATTGGCTAAAGACTCTACCCATTTTGCTCTGCCTGCGTCCGTAGAAGCAAGCACAAAATCTTCTTTGCCCAAACTGATGGCGATTTGGGAGATAATAGGCTTGGCATACAAATGAATCGCTCTTAAACCGCCTTCCAAATAATGAGGTATGCCTTCTGCGTGTAAGTCTATGAAAATAACACGATTCCCAAAATAGGCTTGTGGAATAGCAGAAAGTAGTCTTGCTCTGGTTTTGGCGGTAACAATTTCCCCTTTTTTGACTGCTCTTTCCATCGTAGAGTACCCGTACAAGGGTATGACTATGTTGAGTTTCCTTGCGCCCCCATCTACCAAGCCAGAAGCAATATCATAAATCTCCAAGGTGTCTTGGTCTGAAATAGTACCACCAATGAGGGCAACTTCTTTGTATTCTACATTAGATAAAATCCTGTAATAATGCTCCCCATCAGGAAAAGTTTTGCGTTCTATTTGCCCATCTTCAAATTCTTGATTGGCTAAAATCTCATTTTTGAGATAGTTGTAACTTTGCGTTGAGAAAATAATAGTCTTGTCTTTTATTTGCATATACTTCGGATTAATAAAATCACCCATCACTATCTACCAAAATCATCTTGTATCCTGACAATATCATCTTCGTCAGAAGGATTTGACATATCTGTATGTTGCCAAATCTCTGCGATGATGCCCCAGCTTTTAAGCCCTATCAATCTATGCCTCTGCCCCTGCTGAAGTTTGATAATGTCTTTAGGGCGAAGCTCTTGCAAATCCCCCTCTGCGTCTGTATTACTTACGACGACCCCAACTATGCCCGCAACTACACGCCAAATCTCCGCACGCCTAAAGTGATACTGCCATGAAAGCCTTTTCTCCGGTGCAACTACCAAAATTTTAGGACTAAGTTTTTGTGTAATCTGAAGGTCTGCAAAAGGAATATCAGGGAAATAAGCCTGTGCAAACTGTGCCGCTTGAGTTTCATCTATCACAAAAAAGCCACCCCAAGGTCGAGATTGGTCTTGCTTAGCTATGCGAAAGCCTAATTTTTCAAGTTCGTGGGCTATTTGTGAAAAAATAGCTGTTTTTTCTGTATTTGACAGTTCGAGATTCATAGATATATTGTTTGTTAATAATTCTAATACATAAATACATTATTTGATAAAATAAAATAGCAATTGTGCCAAAATAATTATACAAGTATTACCTTAAATTTAGGGTATTTTTCTGACCTAAGAGGTAATAAACCAATAGACTACTTATTACACCTAATATTGCCCCTGCATAAGTATCTATCAAAAAATGTTGGAGAAGGTAAATCCTCGATAGCCCAACTATCAAAGCAAGCAAAAAAAACAAAACTCCCCATATCCGATGTTGGGCAAAAAAAGCAAGCATCAAGAAAGTAGCAAAAGCAGTAGCTGTATGCCCTGAAGGGAAGCTATTCGAGGATAGCACTTCTACCCCCTCCACCATATTCCACTCAATATCCTTACTCAGATAAGCTGTTGGGCGTGGCTGATGAGGGAAAAGTACCTTTTTAAAAAATTGGGACAGTAAACCTGAAACAGCAAAAGAAGCAAAAATCAATAGGGCATGGCGATACTTCTTCCATAACAAAAAGATAATACTTAAAAAAATACAAAAAAGTCCATCGCCAAGATGTGTAACATATTTAAAAAAGAAATCCGCAAAGTAGTGATGAAATTGATTGAGTAACAATACTTCATCTCCTTTGCGGACAAATAACAAAACCAAACAACCTATAAACAGATAACAAACAAACAAAATAAAAAAATACAAATTCTTAGATATTGTATTTCTAATAAACCATGTAAATTTCATTAGGAAAGCGTTTTGAAAGCAAAACTAATGCTTTCTCGCTTAATTATTGGAATAGATAGTTAATTTATCTTTTAATTCCTTACGAGCGATGTGAATTCTGTTCTTCACAGTGCCGATTGGAATGTGCAATTTCTCTGCAATTTCGTGGTATTTAAACCCTCTAAAGTGCATAATAAAAGGCAATCTATATGCCTCGTCTATACTTTCTACTGCCTTGTCAATATCCTCCATAGAAAAGGTAGAATATGCCAAGTTGTAAGTAGCTGTATTAAAAGAATTGATAAAGTGCAAATTATCAGTTGTATCTATAAAAGTATTTTTGCGAACAAGCCTTTGATAGTTAGTAATAAAGGTGTTTTTCATAATAGTATATAACCATGCTTTGAGATTAGTGCCTTCAGCAAACTTCTCTCGGTTTGTAAAAGCTTTGAGCATAGTTTCTTGTAACAAATCATTGGCATCTTCTGAATCTTTTGTCAATTTGAGCGCAAAAGGTCTTAATGAAACTGTCATTTCATTTAAAGAGCGACTAAAATCGGTGTTTATAGCTTCCATAGTTTTTAATGATTAATTTTGTTTAAACAAAGGTAGATATGATTAAACAAATAAGCAAATTTTGTTTAAACTTTTTTTCAATCACTTAAACATTTTTTTTAATTCGTACATTTATTAATCATCTTCTTGTCAAACAAGGAGTTAATAATCAGCTTTGTTTATTTTTTATTCAAAAATATATTATAAAAAATAAACAATTT
>JALOMS010000197.1 GCA_025455345.1 Thermoflexibacter sp.
TTTGATGGGCTAAAACGAACGCAATCAACTTATTTGCTCAAACTTATTGGGTGGACAGATAGTACACGAGCAGACTCTTCGGCTATTGAGGAGGCAGTCCAAAAAATCAAAAATACTCGCCTTTTTAGTGAGGTAAATGCAAAAATTGTAGTTAGCAAAACCGATACTGTCATTGTCTTCTCATGCAAAGAAGTTAAATCTTTCTTGCCTATTGGTGAGTTTGGTGCAACCCAAGGAAATACATGGCTCAGATTAGGAGTTTTAGATGAAAATGGAAAAGGCAGAGGCATCAGAACTGTATTTTTCTACCAATATAACGACAGACATTCTTTTTACTTAAAACAGAGCTTCCCCTTAGTGTTTAATCAATGGGGAATTAGCTATTTGCTTCGGAAATGGTCTTTCTTAGAACCCTTTATTTTTTCCCAAAATCGCAAAGAGATTTATAGCTATAATAATTGGAATGCAGAAATGTATGTGAATCATGCTTTTGAGGCAAATCGCCATGAATTAGAGATGGGCATGGGTTTCATCAAAGAAGAATTTATGCATACCATGCCCAATAAGTATGCAGACAGTCCTAATTTATTCTTGCAAAATAAATTTTCTTTTAAAGGAATTCATAATCTTAATTATCTGAATTTTAATGGATTGTATGTCAGTAAGTGGGCTAATACTTTTAATGTACTTGGTACGTATGAAGTAAAGGAACGAATGCCTTTTGTGTCTATTTTTAACGATTTCCGTTTTTTTAAAAAATTTGCCTTCAAAGGAAACTTTGCTTTCAGGAATAGATTAGGGATTTCCTCTGACGTTAATGTGTTCTTAGCACCATTTGTTTTAGATAATTACTTTAATATTAGGGGAATAGGAAATAGAGTAGATAGAGGGACGGCCTCCATAGTAATCAATCTCGAATATAGGCAAACACTTTGGGAAAACAATACGTTTGGTGTGCAAGCCGTTGGTTTTTGCGATTCGGGTAGCTGGCGAAAATCAGGAAAACAGATAGCGGACATGATAAAGTCTGAAAATATGCTCGTTTTTATGGGCTTAGGTGGGCGATTGGTATATAAAAAAGCCTTCGATACCATCTTGCGTTTAGACTACGGCTGGGGGGTAAAAGGTATAGGTAGCGGCTTTGTCTTCGGAATTGGGCAATATTTCTAAGTAAAGATTTATCACGACTATTTCACTAAAATTGGCAATTTTGCATAATATTGTCATGTAAATAACATAAATCAAGATGAATAATGAATTGGTAACTTGGACAAAACTTTATACCAAAGACCTATACAAGTGGGCATTATATAAAACTTCTGACAAAATGTTAGCCGAAGACTTGGTGCAAGATACTTTTTTAGTTGCCACAGAAAATTTTGCAAAATTTAATAAACAAAGCCAGCCCAAAACATGGCTGATGGGAATTCTGAAAAACAAAATCGCAGATTATTATAAAAATATCATCAAAAATACAGCGCAAAACTCCATCTCAATAGAGGATTTTCATGCTTTTTTTGAAGGGAATGGCGGGTGGAAGCCAGAAGCCCTCCCACAAATTTGGGCAGTAGAAAAGTCAGAAAACCTACTTGATAACCCTCTTTTTAGCCAAGTTCTCCATCAATGTCAGCAAAACTTATCTCCTTTGTTTAATGCCTGTATCAAACTTAAATTTTTAGAAGAAAAAAAATCAGAAGAAATATGTCATGAATTACAAATTACAGCTACCAACTATTGGCAGATATTGCACCGAGCCAAAATGCAACTCAGAAAATGTATTGAAAATAACTGGTTCAAAAAAAGCGAAACGATGTCATAGTCAAATAATATGTTCAAATTTTTACAAATATCTTGTCATAAAGCCACAGAGTTGGTAGAAAAGAAAATCAACTTTGGCTGTAAATATTATGAAGACCAAAGTGTTGCTATGGAAAAATGGATTCAAAATGCTGAAAAACAAGAAGATAATCAGCCTCATATTTCAGAAGAAGAGGTAAAGGCGTTAATAGATAAGATTTTGGAAAATGAGAAACGAAAATAAGTAAAATTATTGTAAGTATATGAAAATCAAGTTATTTCTATTTTTTAAAGTTATCGTTTCCCTATTTTTACCTCTTGGTGCTTGCTATTCCTGCATTGCGATTGATAAGCTACCTCATCAAAAAAATATACCTATGCCTGTTACCCATGCCTCTCTCGCCCAACTTTCTGGCAAATTTTTATTGCAAATTAAAATGCAGAAAGAAACACAAGCCATTGAAAAAGAGCTATTTGAACTGAATATAGATAGCCTTAAAGCCGCACTTGCTGATGACAATGCCAAAAAAGTTTTTTGGATAAACATCTACAATGCTTATTATCAACTACTTTATACCAGAGATAACAAGCGAAAACCTGCGATTTTTACTAAAAAGCTAATTCCTATTGCCCACACCTATTTTAGTTTGGACGACATAGAGCATGGTATTTTGCGAAAATATCGCTCAAAATACAGTTTGGGTTATTGGGGAAATATATTTACCTCTTCGCTCATCAAGCACTTAGCCGTGGATACGATTGACTACCGTATTCACTTTGCACTGAATTGTGGTGCCAAAAGTTGTCCGCCTATCACTTTTTATCAATACGAAAAAATAGATGAACAATTGGATAAGGCGACTCGCTCCTTCTTACTTGCTGAAACAGAAGTAGATGAAACTAAAAAACAAATCAGAACTTCCAAAATCCTAAGCTGGTTTAGGGGTGATTTTGGTGGTAAAAAAGGTATTAAAAATATTTTGGGAGGGTTGATGAACCAAAACCTAAATGACTATACTTTAAAGTTTAAAGTGTATGATTGGGAGGCGAGCATGGCAAATTTTGGAGAGTAGCATTGTAAAAATTTAGAAAAATATTGTCAGGAATTCTTATTTTCAGCTACTAATCAAATAAAAAATCCAATATGAAACTTAAAGAAGGCTTCAATGCACAAGATTTCACCGCACAGGATATTTATGGCAACGAAATCAAACTATCTGACTATAAAGGACAAAAAATCATTCTTAGCTTTTATCGCAATGTGAGTTGCCCTTTTTGCAACAGGCGCGTCCACGAGATTATGGGGCGGCGACTGTGGCTACAAGATTCTGGCACGCAAGTCATTTTTATATTTGAAAGTAGCAGTCAAAAACTTGGAGAAAGTTTTTTTCACAGGGGAATCGCTCCTTTTCCTTTGATAGGCGACCCAACCAAAGAAATCTACAAAAAATATGGGGTAGAGAACTCTCTTTTAGGCGTATTGAAAACGTCTTTTGTAAGCAGCTTTGCCAAAGCAACCCAAGAAACCAAATCGTTAAACCTCCCCACAGACAAGGAGGCTACTGTTACGCTTATGCCTGCTGACTTTTTTATCAATGAACAGTTCAAGATAGCCAAAGCCCACTATGGTACGCACTTAGATGACCATATTCCTATGGAAGAATTTAGTGCTTTTGCAGGGATTAGCATCTAAATAGTTATTCTAATTAATTGTCTTCCAATAATTTAAAAAAATGAAAATCAAAGCACCTATATTCTCTTATCAGCAGTTCATAACTTGGGTCAGTGAGTTAGTAGCAAACAAAAAGACTTCTGGGAACAATCAGTCAGAGGCACTGATTGGGT
This sequence comes from Thermoflexibacter sp., assembly GCA_025455345.1. Classification (GTDB taxonomy): domain Bacteria; phylum Bacteroidota; class Bacteroidia; order Cytophagales; family Thermoflexibacteraceae; genus Thermoflexibacter. Next base: position 3,643 of record JALOMS010000197.1, read on the forward strand.
TTACAGCCCTCAATCAGAAACGCATGGAGAGAATCTACAAAACCACCCAAATTAGTGAAACACTGACTTCTATTCTATTGAATATCAAAGAGAAACAAACTTGGTATGTCATCACAGAGGCTTGGTGCGGAGATAGCGCACAAAGTTTACCTGTCATAGCAAAATTGGCAGACTTGGCTGGGGAAAAGGTAAGGCTTTCTATTTTTTTGAGAGATGAAAACCCCGAATGGATAGAAAAATACCACACCAACGGAAGCAAATCTATTCCTAAATTGATTAGTTTTGACGAAAGTGGTAGAGAACTATTCACTTGGGGACCTCGCCCCAAAGAAGCACAAGAAATCCTCTTAGAGTGGAAGGCAAATCCTCATGGCAGGACTTGGGAAGACTTTGAAAAAGAGCTACATACGTGGTATGCAAAAGACAAAACAATAGCAATACAAACTGAGTTTGAAGAGATTTTGAAACAATAGGTATTTTACATTAAAAATCATTTCTTAGTGGGTCGCCCGTAGGTATTGTATATTCGGTAGAGTCGCGTCCCATCTGCATATATTGGGAGCAGTCCAGTTCTACATTAAGTGTTTCAGGTTTAGGGAACTTGCCCTTACCGTATCCTCTATCCTCCATGAGTTCCTTATCTCTATATACTTGTTCCATAAACTTTGCAAAAATAGGCAAAGACATATATGCACCCGAACCCATGCTAAGATTGCGGAAATGAATACTGCGGTCGTCGCCTCCTGTCCATACACCTACCGATAGGTCTTTACTCATACCCATAAACCATCCATCAGAGTAGTTAGAAGTTGTACCTGTCTTAGCGGCTATTTCGTTTCCTTGCCTAAACTGATAACGAGCTATTCCCCAAGCAGTGCCATTATTTTCTTCATTAGAACCTCGCATGAGATGCGTCATAATATAGGCTGTCTGCTCGCTCAATACTTCTTTCTTTTGGGGGATTTTGACAAAAATAGTTTTGCCATTTTTATCCTTAATTTGTACAAGGAAATTAGGCTCTATCCATGTTCCTCTGTTGGCAAAAGTCCCATAAGCCCCTACCATATCAAATACAGACACCTCACTCGAACCCAAACAAAGCGCAGGTACGGGGTCTAAAGGTGTAGAGATGCCTAATCTTTGAGCATATTTGACCAATACTTGTGGGTCTTTGAGTTTTTCCATCAGATAAGCGGCAATAGAATTGACAGAACCAGCTAAAGCCCTTCGGAGTGTATAAGGCTTTTGGGAATAAGAACCTGTTGCATTTTTTGCCGTCCACGTACCTCCCGCAGGCAAGATAAAGACTCTTGGTATATCAAGCACCTGTTCGCAAGGAGAGTAGCCTTGTTCTTCGATAGAAGCGGCATAGACAAAAGGTTTAAAAGTAGAGCCAGGTTGTCGCGTTCCTTGTTTGACGTGGTCGTATTTAAAATATTTGAAATTCATACCTCCCACCCAAGCCTTGATATTGCCTGTTTTGACCTCCATAGCCATCATACCCGTCTGTAAGAAATGTTTATAATAGCGTATAGAGTCTATTGGGCTTAACATAGTATCTTTTTCGTGTTTTGGATTATCCCAAGTAAATATTTTCATTTTTACAGGGGTGTTCATGATTTTTTGAATACGCAAGCTATCATCACCAAACATTCTTTTCAAATCCTTGTATCTCTCCGTGCGTACTTGTACCTTGTCCAAAAAATCTCGTATTTCTCTGCCGTTCTCATCTATCCAAGGATTACGCCCCTTCCAATGTACAAAAAAGTCTTTTTGAAGTTTGACCATGTGTGTATCTACCGCATTTTCAGCATATTTTTGCATTCGTGAGTCTATGGTCGTATAGACTTTCAAGCCATCGGAATATAAGTCATAGCCATTTTTTTTGCACCAACTTTGCAAATATTTAGCAATATAAGACCTGAAATAAGGAGCTAAACCAGAGTTATGGTCGCCCGCATCTCCTAAGTTAAGTTTTAAATCTTGTTTTTTGAGGTTTTCAGCTTCTTCCTCATCAATAAAGTCATATTTTTCTAACTGCTCGATGACTGTATTACGTCTTAATAAAGCCCTTTCAGGTCGCCTAACAGGATTAAATAAGGTAGGATTCTTTAACATACCGACCAATAAGGCAGACTGTAATACGTCTAAACTATCAGCAGAAGTATTAAAATAGGTTTTGGCGGCAACTTTAATACCATAAGCATTTTGGCTGAACTCGACAGTATTGAGATACATAGTTACAATTTCACGCTTGGTATAAGCTCTTTCTAACTGTACAGCCAAAATCCATTCTTTGGTCTTATTAATCAATAAGCGTAAAACAGGTACACCAGAAAGCGCACCCTCTAATTCTTCAGAAGTTCTTACATTAAATATATTTTTAGCTAACTGTTGGGTTATCGTACTTGAGCCTCTGCGCTTGCCCATGAGTAAGGTAGGCATCACAGCCAAAGTTCCTTTGGCATCTATACCCGAATGACTCTCAAATCGGATATCCTCAGTAGCATACAGGGTTTTCAGCAATTGGGGCGAAATCTTCTCATATTCTATTGGACTACGATTCTCTCGGAAATATTTTCCTAAAAGTACACCATCCGCAGAATATAACTCTGAAGCAATCTCACTTTTGGGGTTTTCGAGCTTGGTGAGGTCAGGCATACCTCCAAATAATCCTAAGAAATCAATACTCACTAATAAAAACCAAAGCAAAGCACTACCCAAACCTGCTAAAAATACTATCCAAGCTATTTTAATGCGTTTTAAATACATAAAGTAAGTTAATCCTAATAATAAAATGACAAAATAGAATCTCAAAAATTGATTCAATATTGATGATAGACAATCAATCTGCTACGTATTATTACTTAGATAACACATTAATTGCGTAGCAAATATAATAAATGCCAAATAAAATTAGTTGTTGAATCGTTATTTTTTACTTATGCTTCAAAATATTCTTAACCCAAATCCCAACAGCCAATGTAGCAAATCCTACCACAGAAATAGAACTTAAAGGCATTAGGATAGCCGAAATGACAGGAGAGAATAATCCTTGAACAGCAAAACTCAAACCTACTATATTGTAAGCCAAAGAAATAGCAAAACTCCAATGCACTATTTTTTTACTTGCATGGGCTATTTTCAAAAATTGAGGGAGTTGCGTAAATGCGCTTGCGTCCAAAATCCCATCAGAAGCTGGAGAAAAGGAAGCAATGTCTTCTGCTAATGCTAAACCAACATTACTTTGTTTCAAAGCCCCCGCATCGTTCAACCCGTCTCCTATCATCATTACGTTTTTGCCTTGCATCTGCAAATTTTTGATAAAATTAAGTTTATCCTGTGGGGTTTGTTTGAAAGTCAGATTTTTTCTTTCAAACAATTGACCTAATCGCTCTTTTTCTTGTTCGTTATCTCCAGAAAGCACTAAGAGTTCATAGCGGTCTTCTAAGTGATTGAGCATTGTTGCCAATCCCTTTCGGTATTCATTATTGATAAGAAATCTACCTTTGTATTCTCCACCTATTGCCAAGTGTACGACAGATGCATTATCTGCCCTGCTTGGTTCTGAAAATCCTTTTAGATTTTGAGAAATAAACTTAAAAGAGCCTAAAATAAGGTGTGTGCCGTTTATTTCACCTTCTATGCCTCTACCAATGTGTTCTTTGAAATTAGTCAGCTTTCCATCAAGCTGTATGGCTTCGTCTTTTGATTTTTCGCAAATACTTAAGACATCTACTTTGGCTAAGGCTTTACTTAGCGGATGTGTAGAGTTTTTGGCTAAGGTTTGCATCATCAAAACTTCTTGATAGGTCAATGATTTGCCTTCATATTTGACTTGTGTTTTATGATTATCAGTAATTGTTCCTGTTTTATCAAAGACAATTGTATCTATCTGAGCGAGATGTTCTACGGCATCTGTACTTTTCAAATAGAGTTTGTGTTTGCCCAATATTCTCAGCGCATTACCCAAGGCAAAAGGAGCAGAAAGAGCCAAAGCACATGGACAAGCTACAATCAAAACAGAGGTAAATACTTTGAGAGCCGTTGAGCTATCTCCTTGCCATAACCAGTAGGAAGTGGCTAATGTAGCAACAGCTAATAAGTTGATAGTAAATCGCTTACTAAACTGGTCTGTGATTCTGGTAATCTTTGATTCATTCTGTTTTTTAAACACATCATTGTTCCAAAGCTGAGTCAGATAACTTTGAGAAAAAGGCTTCATGACTTCTAATTCTATCGTCCCGCCTATCTGCCTACCACCCGCGTATATCATTTCTCCGCTTACCTTCTCGACAGGAATAGCCTCCCCCGTTACAAAACTATAATCTATCAAAGCCTTGCCAGACGCATTATTGACGTGTAATAAAATAGCGTCCGCAGGGACAAGTTCTTGATGGTGAATAACTATCCTATCCCCTACATTGAGTTCTTTTACAGGGACATACTTTTCTGTAAAGGTTGGTTTATGATATGCTTCTCTTTGAGTAATTTCTTGCCTATCATTGGGCTGTTTGACCAATACAGAAACAGGAAAATATGATAAATGGTCGCGTTCGAAAGATAAGGATTGATAGGTTTTTTGTTGGAAAAGCCTTCCCAAAAGCAAAAAGAAAATAAGCCCTCCCAAAGAGTCAAAGTAACCTGCGCCTGTTTCTGTAAATACTTCATAACTACTTACTAAAAATAAAACTACAATCCCAAGAGCAATAGGCACTTCGATATTCAGATGTCTTTGGCGAAAAGCATTAAATGCAGATTGAAAATAATACGTACCACTATAAAATGCTACAGGGAGAGCCAATATAAAATTTAGATAGCCAAACAGTTTGCGAAAATTACTTTCTATATAATCTGAAAAAGAAAGATATTCGGGTAAGCTCAAAAGCATAATATTTCCAAAACAGAAAAATGCTACCCCAAGTTTATAGTACATTTGCCGATATGCCTTCTTGTCTTGTTGGATTTCTTTTTGCTTATTACTTTCTTTTTTCTCCAAACTATCTAAGCGTATCAATGGAGTATAGCCGACAGATGCAAGCAAATCAGCTACTTGCCTCAAACTAATTTCATCATGCCTAAAAGTAACACTTACCTCTCTACGCAAGAAATTGACCCGCGAATTCAAAATATTCTCATCGAGCTTATGCATATTTTCTAATAACCATATACACGCACTACAATGAATCGAGGGAATATAAAAAGTCATTTTGCTCAAACTACCATCAGAAAAATCTAATAACTTGGAGGCAGTAGCCTTCTCTTCCAAAAAAGCAAATTGGTTACTCATTGGCAAGTCTTTGAGACTTTTACCCGTAGTTTTGTCGGCAAGATTATAATAATTACAAAGATTATTATCGTTCAATATTTCATATACCGTCTTACATCCCTGACAGCAAAACTGTTTGTCTTCGACACTTAGAGATGGCTCATGCTCACATTCTTCTCCGCAGTGATAACAAGATAAGTGTTGCTCAGCCAAAGATTCTTTGACAATAGACTTAATTTCTGGCATATTCTGTAAATGATAAATTTATTAACCTATTGATTACAAGTATTTTATTAATGAAATACTCATTTTATAGTTCAAAAATGATAGAAATCAAAAACAAAAAAAATGACTTAAATCATCTTGATATATTTATTTTAAAATCTTATTATTCAATTATAACCCAAAAAAATAGTGTATATTTGTTGATGATTTTGGTAGAATTAGTGAGCAAATATGCAGTTCCCTTCAAATATAAACGAAATTAAGCAGACCTTAGAGAAAGAAGTAGCCCCCAAAGTAGGCGGTTTTCTTGGCATAGAGCGTTTTAGTCTAAAAAATTTTAGATTTAATGTCATCGCTCGTATTTCAGGAATTACAGCAAGCGTTTTTGGGCTTTCAGCACTTTGGGGAGAAGCAGGGTATAGCATTACTACTTTAGGGTTAGGAGCATTGATAGTATTCCAAGTGATTGGTCTTATCAAACACGTAGAAAGTGCCAATAGAGAAGTTGTCGATTTTCTTAACAATATACGTTATGATGATTTTTCCCAAACCTATAAGCTCAA
>JALOMS010000198.1 GCA_025455345.1 Thermoflexibacter sp.
TTGTTCACAAAGCAGATACGAGGTACCTTATACTTATCAGCCTGTCTCCAAACTGTTTCAGATTGAGGTTCTACGCCAGAAACTGCACAGAATAGAGCCACTGCACCATCTAATACACGCAAAGAACGTTCTACTTCTACTGTAAAATCCACGTGTCCGGGAGTATCTATGATATTAATCTGATAGCTTTTCGTATCAGGGATAGAATCTCCTTGTACAGTAGGGTAATTCCAGTTGGTTGTAATTGCCGCTGCTGTAATTGTAATGCCTCTTTCTTGCTCTTGTTCCATCCAGTCGGTGGTAGCTGCACCATCGTGAACCTCACCGATTTTGTGCGTAATACCCGTATAATAAAGAATACGCTCTGTAGTTGTTGTTTTACCAGCATCAATGTGAGCCATGATACCGATATTTCTCAAATAGTTTAAATCTCGTGCCACTGTTTTTTAAAACTTAAAGTGTGAAAATGCTTTATTGGCTTCTGCCATTCTATGAGTATCGTCTTTTTTCTTGACTGCTGCTCCTTCACCTTTAGAGGCAGCGATAATTTCACCTGCTAATCTTTCTGTCATGGTCTTTTCTCCTCTACCTCTTGCATATTTGATTAACCATTTAATGCCTAAAGACACTTTTCTGTCTGGGCGCACCTCTGTGGGTACTTGGAAGTTTGCGCCGCCTACTCTGCGCGAACGAACCTCGACAGAAGGCATTACATTGTTCAATGCTTTTTTCCAAGCCTCAAGACCGTTGATTTTGTCCCCACCTTTACTCAACCTATTTTCTACCAGTTCTATGGCTTCGTAGAAGATTGTATAGGCTGTTGATTTTTTGCCTCTTTCCATTAAATTGTTTACAAATCTTGTAACCAATACGTCATTAAACTTAGGGTCAGGCAAAAGATAACGCTTCTTTGGTTTTGCTTTTCTCATCTTACTTCAAGGTTGTAACTCCTTTAAGTTACATTAATTAATTTTGTTAAATGAATTATTTTTTACCACCTTTTCCTTTGGCTGCAGGTGCGGCAGCTGCTCCCGGTTTTGGTCTCTTAGCACCGTACAAAGAACGGCTTTGCTTTCTACCATTTACGCCTGCGGTGTCTAATGCACCTCTGACGATGTGATAACGTACACCCGGAAGGTCTTTCACTCTTCCTCCTCTAACTAATACGATAGAGTGTTCTTGCAAATTATGTCCCTCTCCGGGAATATACGCAAGCACTTCTTTGGTATTAGTGAGGCGAACCTTGGCTACCTTTCTCATTGCGGAGTTAGGCTTCTTAGGAGTCGTCGTATATACTTTGGTACATACTCCTCTACGCTGAGGGCATGAATCCAAGGCAGGAGACTTAGATTTATAAGTCTTATTTTGACGACCTTTTCTTACTAATTGTTGAATAGTAGGCATTTATAAAGAACTTAAAATAAATGATTTAAATGTTTTTTTGAAAAACTTTTAATTTTTGGAGTGCAAAGTTATGTATTTCAGTTGGTTTTGCAAAATGATTTGAAAAAATATTTTGTTAGGTTGGTAAATTGGTTTTTAATTATCTATCTTTGCACCGCAAAAAACGGAGTGTAGCGTAGCTCGGTAGCGTACTAGCATGGGGTGCTAGGGGTCGCAGGTTCAAATCCTGTCACTCCGACATTGATAGGCTTATAGATTTTGAGGTTTCAAATATTTATAAGCCTATTTTTTATCAATCTTCTCAAGGTAAATCCAATATCCTATCTTATTGCCAAATGATTCTGTGTGGACTTTTTATCTAAATTAAAAAATTCTCTAAGAAAAATTTGCCTCTTTCGTAAAAAAACAATCAACTTTGCCAAATTCAAAATCAGGTAATAGCAACAATAAATCTTCATTAAAGCAAAATGTATAACTTATTAAAAAATAAAAAAGGTATTATCACTGGCGCATTAGATGAGAATTCTATTGCATGGCGAGTAGCTCTAAAAGCAAAAGAAGAAGGTGCGACTTTCACATTGACCAATGCTCCTATTGCATTGAGAATGGGTAAAATCAAACAATTAGCAGATGAGTGTAATACTGTTGTTATTCCCGCAGATGCTACCTTAGTGGAGGATTTAGAAAAGCTCTATCAGCAATCTATGGAACATTTAGGAGGTAAAATAGATTTTGTGTTACATTCTATTGGCATGAGTCCCAATGTCCGCAAAGATAGACCTTACAATGATTTGAATTATGAGTGGTTTTTAAAAACATTGGATATTTCTGCACTTTCTTTTCATAAAATGCTACAAGTAGGCGAGAAATCGGATGCTTTTAATGAGAAGGCTTCTATCCTTGCGCTTTCTTATATTGCCGCCCAACGCACCTATCCTGACTATGGTGATATGGCACAAGCTAAGGCTATGCTGGAGTCTATTGCTCGCAGTTACGGTTATAGATTGGGTAAGAGTAAGAAAATCAGGGTAAACACTATCTCACAATCTCCAACACCTACTACCGCAGGAACAGGTATCAGTGGCTTTGATGTGTTTTTGGATTATGCGGATAAGATGTCTCCTTTGGGCAATGCTACGGCAGATGAGTGCGCTAACTATATTGTTACGCTATTCTCCGACTTGACATCAAAAGTAACTATGCAAAATCTGTATCACGATGGTGGCTTCTCTTCTATGGGTATCAGTGAGGAAGTAGTTGCCCAATTCCAAAAATAATACAGTATAGTATGTACAAGATAGGCTTGGTGGGAGCAGGAAATGTTGCTTGGCATTTGGGAATTGCTTTGGAAAAGGCTGGTCATCAAGTAATAAATGTGTATAGTAGGCATTGGGATAGAGCGCAACAACTTGCACAAGCGTTGTTGGCGGCAAAGCCTACGAACCAATTGGACTTTTCGAATTCAGAAGCAGAAATATTTTTTATTGCGGTAACAGATGATGCCTTAGCCGAAGTAGTTAGTAAGCTACTTGTCCCAGAAAACTCAATTATTGCCCATACTTCGGGTACGCACGCATTGAGTCTGGCACAAAAAAAGAAAACTTTTCCTGCTGTTTTTTATCCTTTACAGACGTTTACTAAAAATAAACCCATTGATTTTCAAAATATTCCTATTTGTATCGAATCAAATCATATAGAGAGTTTGGATAAAATAAGAACCATAGCCCAAAGTATGAGTAACTACGTTTATGAAATTAACTCTGAAAAACGACAGCTATTGCACTTGGCGGCTATTTTTACTTGTAATTTTTCTAATTTTTTATTTACTATTGGGAAAGACATTTTGGAAAAAAACGAAATGCCTTTTGAATTGCTCCAAAATCTGGTCAATGAAACAGTTCAAAAGGCATTCTTGCTTTCTCCTGAAAATGCCCAAACGGGACCTGCTAAGAGAGGAGATAATAGCATTATTCAGAAGCACTTAAGTATCTTAAATCAATATCCTTCAGAGTGGAAGACGCTTTACGAGCAGTTCAGCTCACAAATCTATAATTATCATAAGAAACTTACCTAACCAAAATGGTCAAATCTGTCGCCCTCAATATCTGAATAAAAGTAGGGTCAGCCCCGTTAGGATTGAGTTTGAGGATAGAAGCATCTCCCATATCCATAGTCAAAATAGCTGTGAGTGCAGACGGTGCGCCCGTAGTTCCTCCGCAACAGTGCGTAGTAAAAATAGAATTTCTATTGTTAATTGTCTGTGCTTTAGCAAGTTGCACTGTATTTAACACTCTTCTTTGCTCATCATACACCGAAAAGGTTAGGGCTTGGGAAGTTTCTATGGTTAAGCCAAAATTCATTAGTTGGGCGGTTTGTATTGTCCTACAATACTCACTACTTATGACTTTCCCTACGGGAATCTTGAGTAGTCTTATTGCCCTACCTATTCTTTCTGCTTGGACTCTTCCTTCGGGTGAAAGTTGCCTTGCAATAGTAGCCTCACAACTTTTCCACCAATTAGGAACATTATTATTAAAAATATCTGCCCCCATAGTAGCAATCGCATGACGGAATACCAAAACATATCCTCCTGCTCGCAAGTTGTTGAATAACCTTGATTGAGGACTTACGATAAATGTTCGTTGGATTTTTTGTGAGGTATCTGCTTTATTTACAAGTTGTACGGTATATACACCCGCCGTTGTGGGCATTTTGTATGAAATCGTAGAACTGTCATTATTGGCTGATACTAAGCTCCCCGCATTGGTAGGGATTCGTCTAAGGCGTATAGGGACATTGGCATTAAACTGAAAAACTGTATCCAATGGTACTATTAGGCTATCTTTTACATCTGTTAGTAAAGCCAAATCAGGTAAGGATTCATTTTTAGTACAGCTCATACTAAAGATACAAATGCTAACAATAGCATACAATAACAAATGTTTGATTCGTATAAACATAAAAATTTTTTTAGAAGTTTCTTGCAAAAATACAGTAATTCTTGCATGAGTATCACATACATTTTATTAATTTTTCCAATTATTTTTGTAAAGAATAAATATCTCTTATTTTTGCAAAGAACTAACTTTTTAGCGTAGATGAGTAGCGAAGAAAAAAAAGCCTTTCTGTTACTTAAAAGTGTTATCTTCCAATACCATGGTCTTGATGAAGACGAACAACAACTTCTTGATGACACCGTCGCCTCTTTAGATGCGAAAGATGAGTCAGAATGGGTCAAGAGTTTTATATCAGAAGATTATTATGATGCTTTTGATAGAGCAAGAAACTATTTAGTCGATGTGATGAATAATTTAGATAGAAAAACTCGTATCAGTTTTTTGGAATCTGTGTGCGAAGATAATAATAAAAAAGGATACATCAGCGAGATGGAAGCCATCGCTATGATTACTTTTGCCAGAGATTGGGACATCGAAAATGAATTTATCGAAATTATTAAGAGATAAAAGGTCTTTGGGTTTCATGGCAAAGACCTTCTGAAACTTACCTCTACTTGTTGTGAGAAATCTAAAGTTTTAAACTTAAAACTTACCTCTCTGCCTACCATTATTAAAATTTTACAAAACAATAATTATTGTTTTCTTTATTTTATTATTAAAATAATTTATTTTTGAAGAAAATTATTTTTCTTATGAAACAAATCATTAGATATGTCTTAGTTATGTCTATTAGTGTGTTTGCTATTGCTTGTAAGCAAACACAAACCGTAAATCCTACCGATGCCAATGTAGAAACTGTGGTGGAAGACTTTGAAAGTACAAGCAAGACTTCTTATACCGTAGGGAATATCAATGGTGCTTTGGGGTCTTGGACACTTGATGACGCATTGATTGGCTCTTCTGAAAATGATAGAAAAAGAGGGACAAGAGCGGTAAGAATCAAAGATTCTGGTAAATTGACAGCAAGTTTTGCCTATAATATCCAAAAAATTAGCATAGAACATGGGTTGTATGGGGCGGATGACCCCGCTTCTTGGGAATTGTGGGTATCGACAGACAATGGTAGAAATTGGAGAAAACAAGGAAATACCGTCCAAACGACCAGTACCTCTTTGCAAACTGTTGCTTTTGATATTAGACCTACTGCTAATCTTCAGATAGAAATTCGCAAAATAAGTGGTGGAAGAGTGAATATTGATAATATTTCTTTTGAGAAAATAAAAACAAGCGCAAACCTAAGTGCTGGCAAAGATGACCACTTATCTCTTGGCAATCCATCTAATGCTTCCAATAACCTTAACAATCCTGACAACTACTTGATGTCCAAATCTCAATATGTACTCTCTTATAACCGCAGTCGTGGTACGGCTAATTGGGTAAGTTGGCACTTGAATAAAGACTGGAAAGGCAGTGCTGAGCGACAAGACGATTTCAGACCTGACCCAGATATTCCCTCTGGCTGGTATGCAGTCAGTCCTAACGATTATACCAATACGGGTTTTGACCGAGGACATATTTGCCCTTCTGATGATAGAGATGGTAGTAAAGAAGATAACTCTGCTACTTTCTTGATGACCAATATGTTACCACAAGCCCCTCAAAATAATAGACAAACATGGAGATTTTTAGAAGAGTATTGTCGCACATTGGTCGAGCAGGGAAACGAAATGTATATTATTGCGGGTGGTTATGGGAGAGGCGGTTCGGGGAGTAGAGGTGGTACGACGGAGAGCATAGCTAATGGCAGAGTAATCGTGCCTAATCGCGTTTGGAAGGTAATTTTAGTGATTTCTAATGGGGGAGATGACCTAAATCGCGTCAATGCCAATACAAGGGTAATTGCTGTGGATATTCCTAATTCCGAATCTTCTTCAGATAAAAAATGGCATGAATATAGGGTGAGTGTCAGAGATATAGAAGCTAAAACAGGTTTAGACTTTTTTAGTAAATTATCTTCTTCTGTCCAAAATGCTATAGAAACCAGAGTAGATAATCTAAGAATTGAATAAATATAATAGGCAAATCCCCTACCCTATTGTGCTATAAAAGTAAAATAAGTAGGGGATTTGTTAATTTTACTCTCCTTTTTGTAAGGAAGAATAGTTAATCTTGAGTGCGTCTGCTTTCCTTAATTCCTGCTTTACATCACTGACTATGCCCATCTTACTATCCATATCTACTTTAAGCGAAATGGTAAGTTTATCTCTTTCTGATTCAGGCAACTCACCCTTAGCAAGAGCCACAAAATGACCTACTTGCGTAGGTGTAATCAATACATCATTGGCTTGAATTCTGGATTCTTTACCATACTTTTCTGATTGTTTGGGTTTTCCTATATATAGGTAGCTCACCAAAGACTTTTTCTCCAATTTTTGTAGTTGAGTAGCGCGCGGCAGTTTGGTTTCTACCAAAATATCAGATTCTCTTAGTACAGTCGTTACCATAAAGAAGAACAACAACATAAAAATAATGTCGGGCAAGGAAGATGTAGGAATTTCCTGTTTCTGATTTGATTTTTTCTCGAATTTCTGCATATCAAAATCTGTTTAAGTGTGTTTAGTAGCACTTATTCTTTTTTATATGAAAAATACGTATAAGCTCTACTACTTTATATTTTCTTAAAACCATAATGCAGTCATAATCAGAAAAGATACAAAAATTCACTTCTTTTTATCTATTGTCCTTGCATTTTTCAAGATAAATGTAGAAATTTGGATTCTTGAAAATTGTATAAGCGGGAATAGCTCAGTTGGTAGAGCGTCAGCTTCCCAAGCTGAAGGTCGCGAGTTCGAGACTCGTTTCCCGCTCTTTTTATTTCTTATCTTATGACCTCAAACAAATTAATTGGTTTACTATTTTTTCCTTTATTTTTCCTTGTTGTTGCTTGTTCGTCTAATAATTCACAAGAAAGCACAAAGAAAGAGGCTAATACCCCTCAAGATAGCACTGCTAAGGAAGAAACGAAAGAAAAAAAGCATATCTTATTCTTTGGGAATAGTCTAACCGCAGGTTATGGCTTAGAAATGAGTCAGGCATTTCCAGCACTCATCCAAGCGAAAATCGATTCTTTACTTCTTCCTTATTTTGTTACAAATGCAGGATTGAGCGGTGAAACCACAGAAAGTGGTAACACAAGAATAGATTGGATGCTAAATCAAAAAATTGATGTATTAGTATTAGAATTAGGCGGAAACGACGGGTTAAGAGGCATTAGTCCAGACCTTACAAAGAAAAACTTGCAATCTATCATAGACAAAACAAGAAAAAAATATCCTCAAATTAAGATTGTATTAGCTGGTATGGAAGCCCCTCCTAATATGGGTGAAAAATTTACTAATGATTTTAGAAAAATTTACAAAGAATTAGCCACAACGAACCAACTTTCTCTTATTCCTTTTTTATTGGAAGGAGTTGGAGGCGAACCAAAATTAAATCTACCCGATGGCATACACCCAACCCCTGAAGGTCATAAAATCGTCGCAGAAACTATTTGGAAAACCTTAAAAGAGGTAATCGAATAGTTTTAGATTTTCTAATATATTTAATGCCAAAGCCTACTCCCACTCTAGAACTAATATCATACACTACCCTGTTGATTCCCTTCACTTTATTGATGATTTCATTGGAGATTTTTGCCAAAAGTTCATAGGGTAAATGTACCCAGTCTGCGGTCATGCTGTCTGTGCTTGTAGGATTCCGTCATAGGTACGTCCTTCTAATAAACGATTGGAAGGTATGTTTGGGATTTTCTTTCATGACTTTAAAAACTTTTTGAATAAACTCTATGGAGACATCTTTATGAAATAAATCACTCATAGAATTTACAAAAATAGTTTTGGGAGATTTCCA
>JALOMS010000199.1 GCA_025455345.1 Thermoflexibacter sp.
CTCACCCTGTGATAGATATGATGGAAGACCAAAAGAAAATTACCATGAAAGGGGGAACTATGCGCTTAGGGGCTTATCCATGCGAACTAAAAAAAGACTCTTTGGCTTGGCACATATACAAGAAAAAAGAAATCCAAGAAAGACATCGCCATCGTTACGAATTTAACAGTCATTATTTGCAACAATTTGAGGAAGCTGGCATGATTGCTTCAGGAATCAACCCTACTACGCAGTTAGTAGAAATTATGGAGTTGAAAAATCATAGGTACTTTATCGGTGTCCAATTCCACCCCGAACTCAAAAGTACGGTGGCGAATCCGCACCCATTATTTAGTCGTTTTGTCAAAGAAGCGATTGACTTTAGAAAGGAAAAATAGTGTTTTTAATCAAATCTGATAGCCTTGATAGGACTAATACGCGAAATAATCGCCGTAGGAATCCATAATACTAAGGTAATTATTAGAACTAAGATAAGATTTAGCCCAATAATATTCCATACGTCCCAAGCGATTGGGACGGTGGACATATAATAGGTCTCGATGTCCAATGGTATAAGTTTGAAGCGATACTGCACATAACCAATCGCCAAAGCCAAAAGATTGCCTATGATAATGCCTTTCCAAACTATTTTTATTCCATGTAAAAAGAAAATACGCTTAATAAGACTATTACTTGCGCCAAATGCTTTTAATGAGCCTATCATATTTGTTCTTTCCATAATAAGAATCAATAACACAGATACAACATTAAAACAGGCTACAAAGAAAATCACAGAAAGAAAAATAATTACATTGCGATGAAGCATATTGAACCACTCAAAAAAGTGAGCATAATGCGAAGTAACACTGTCTAACCACATATCAAAATCCATCAAATCAAGCACTTTATCGCTCGTCTGTTCGTTGAGCAACGAGAAGTCCTTCAAGAAAATCTCATACCCACCCGTAAGACTATCTGTCCAATTATTAAGTATTTGAATGAGTTTGTTATCTGCTAATACTATTTGCTGGTCAAAATCTTCTATGCCTGTTTCATAGATACCTTTTATCTTTACTTTGCGGACTCTGGGAGGGTCTTGGATAAAATAGACAATAATGGTATCATTAAGTTTAAGCTGTAACTTATTCGCAAAATGCTTGCTAATAATCAAATCATTAGAATGTGTACTATCATTAAAACTAATAAAATCTCCTTCAACAATATTTTTCTTAAACCTTACAGAATCAAAATCACGCCCTACACCTTTGATAAGTGTACCCATGATTTCTATATCGGTCTTGAGCAAGGCTGGTTTTTGGCTAAAAGATTGAATATGTAATACTTCTGAAATCGAACTTGCTTTTTGGTAGGTTTTACTACTAAGAGATAAGGGTTTGTTTTCTAAAGACTCTTTCGCATCGTATTTGGTAATCTGAAAATGAGCTGTAAAACTAAATATCTTATCTCTAATTTCTGTTTGGAAACCTTCAAATATCATAAAAGAAACTATCATGGTAGCTAATCCCAACGCAATGCTACCAATAGCTATCTTGGAAATAATTGCTGAAAATGCGCTTCCATTAGCACTTTTGCTGATACGTTCGGCTATCAAATAAGATATATTTTGTTTACTTTTCATCTAAATAAGATTTTTTCAAAAATACTATTTTCTACATTTTTCTTCTAAAAATTCAAATTATGCTATAATCTTGCTGTTACTATTTCCTTGTCCAAAAAAGATTTTATATCATAAATGATAGTTTTTTCATGTCTTAAAGCATTGAAATCCAAAAACTTAAATTCTTTATGAGAAACAGCCAATACAATCGCATCATATTTTTTATCAATCTTTTGACATAACTCCAAATCGTACTCATGTCTTACTTCTTCTGGACTTGCCCAAGGGTCATGCACTTCTACTTCCGCTCCAAAGTCCTTGAGTTCTCGGATAACATCTATGACCTTAGAGTTGCGGATATCGGGGCAGTTTTCTTTAAAAGTAAGCCCAAGAACTAATATTGGTGCATTTTTAATATTCATTCCTTGCTGAATCATCAGTTTTACTATCTTGTTGGCTATAAAAATACCCATCTCATCATTAATACGCCTTCCTGCTAAGATAACTTGAGGGTGATAGCCTAAACTTTCTGCTTTATGTGTCAGATAATAAGGGTCGACTCCGATACAATGCCCCCCTACTAAGCCGGGGAAGAAAGGCAAGAAATTCCACTTAGTACGAGCCGCCTCCAAGACTTGGTTGGTATCTAAGCCCATACGCTCAAAAATCAAGGCTAATTCATTGACAAAAGCGATATTAATATCTCTTTGGGCATTTTCTATGACCTTTGCCGCCTCTGCTACCTTGATGGAAGGAGCAATATAAGTGCCTGCTACCACAATAGAAGCATACAAGTCATTGATTTTTTGAGCAATATCTGGCGTACTTCCACTCACTACTTTTTTGATTTTGGTCAATGTATGTTGCTTATCTCCGGGGTTAATTCTTTCAGGCGAATAGCCACAGAAAAAATCTTGATTAAATATCAAACCGCTCATTTTCTCCAGAATAGGCACACAATCTTCTTCTGTACACCCCGGATAGACTGTAGATTCATAAATCACAATATCATTCTTTTTTAGCACTTTACCAACTGTTTCGCTTGCTTTGATGAGGGGAGTAAGGTCTGGTTTTTTTGCCTTATCCACTGGCGTAGGCACTGTGATGATAAAAATACTTGCTTGCGCCAAATCTGCTATCTGGTCTGTAAAAATTAGGTATTGGGCAAGAGCTAAATCTTCTGAAGATACTTCTAAAGTCTGGTCTTTGCCCTGTTTGAGTTCGGTAATTCTGTCTGTTTTTATATCAAATCCTATAACTTTATATTTTTTGCCAAACTCGACAGCCAAAGGCAAGCCTACATATCCAAGTCCAATAATTGCGATTGTCATTCTATATAACTATAAAGATAAAATGTTTATAACCAAGAATATATACTAAAAAAAGTAATTTTTCTATCAAATTCGAACAAACATACACAAATCATAA
Organism: Thermoflexibacter sp.; assembly: GCA_025455345.1. GTDB lineage: Bacteria > Bacteroidota > Bacteroidia > Cytophagales > Thermoflexibacteraceae > Thermoflexibacter. The sequence goes on from JALOMS010000199.1 coordinate 3,026, forward strand.
GCCATATACAAACAGACAACCTCAAAAATAGCTTGTAATGTGCTGGGAATTTCAAATTGAAAACTTACTTTTGTTTGATAACAAACACAAAATAGTCTTAGATTTAAACTTTTTATGCTATGGTATTAAACTATATATGGGTTGGTTTTTTCTTAATAGCTTTCATTATTGCTATTTTCAAGTTGATTTTTGAGGGAGATACCGAAATCTTTCCCAAAATGGTTGCAAGTACCTTCGATATGGCTAAAACTGGCTTCGAGATTTCGCTTGGGCTGACAGGGGTAATGACGCTTTGGCTTGGATTGATGAAAATAGGAGAAAAAGGTGGAGCAGTTAATCTATTAGCTCGTGTAGTTAGTCCATTTTTTAATCGCTTATTTCCAGAATTGCCTCGCAATCACCCTGTAATAGGTTCTATTTTGATGAATTTCTCTGCCAATATGCTTGGCTTAGACAATGCCGCCACTCCTTTAGGCTTAAAAGCAATGAAAGAAATGCAGGAGCTTAATAATCAAAAAGATACAGCCTCTAATGCTCAAATTATGTTTTTGGTTTTGAACACTTCGGGATTAACAATTATTCCCTTGAGTATCATGGTATATAGAGCGCAAATGGGAGCGGCAGACCCTTCTGATATTTTCATTCCTATCTTGATAGCGACTTTCTTTTCTACCTTGACAGGTTTGATAGCGGTAAGTATTTATCAAAAAATAAATTTATTAGATAAAGTTATTTTGGCTTATTTAGGTAGTTTGACCATATTGATTATAGGAATAATTTGGTATTTTTCTACACTAAGCCAAGCTGAAATCAGCATTATTTCCTCTATCGCAAGTAATCTCATCTTATTCTCTATCATTATTTTATTTATCATATTAGCTGTTTTTCAAAAAGTTAATGTTTATGAGGCATTTATAGAAGGGGCAAAAGACGGTTTCCAAACTGCCATCACGATTATCCCTTATTTAGTCGCTATTTTGGTGGCTATTGGTGTTTTCCGAACTTCAGGAGCGATGGATTTCTTAATCAATGGGATAAAGTGGGGCGTAGAAAGTATAGGAATTAATGCAGATTTTGTCGCTGCACTACCTACGGCATTGATGAAGCCATTAAGTGGAAGCGGGGCAAGAGGAATGATGTTGGATGCGATGAAGCAATATGGAGCAGATTCTTTTACAGGTAGATTAGTTTGTATGATTCAAGGCTCAACAGAAACCACTTTTTACATTTTAGCGGTATATTTTGGTTCGGTCAATATCAAAAAAATTCGCTATTCAGTAACCTGTGGATTATTAGCAGATTTGGCGGGCGTGGTTGCGGCAATTGCTTTGGCTTATTTGTTTTTCTAATTGTTAGTAAGTATGTGAGATTAAATCAAACCGATTTTTTATGTATCTACTTTTATTCTTATTTGCTTTTGGGCTAAGTCATTGCTTGCTTGCCCAATCGCCTGCTATCAAGTTTAATCGCTTGACGATGGACAATGGGCTTGTTTCCAATGACATCAAGTCTATTTTTGCAGATAGCGAAGGCTTCGTATGGGTGGGTACGCGCAACGGACTAAGCCGCTATGACGGAAAAAATTTTAAAAACTACAAGCACAATCCTGATGATAGCACTTCTATCTCCAATGGCTACATTTGGCATATCCACGAAACCCAAGATGGCTTGCTCTGGTTTAGCACAAAAAATGGGCTGACCGTTTTAAACAAGAAAACAGACCTTTTTAAAACCTATTATCACCAAAAAAATAACCCTAATAGCCTTGCCAACAGTGATGTAAGAGAAATTTTAGAAGATGAACATGGCACCATTTGGTTGGGAACTAAAAATGGTTTGACTGCTTTCGACCGCCAAAAAAATATTTTCAAAAACTACCCAACTCCAAATCCATACAATGCGGGAAACCCAAACCCAATTTGGGCAATGTGTTTGGATAGAAAAAAGCGACTTTGGTTAGGAACAGCGCAGGGTCTGTTTATTTTTGATAGAGAAAAAGGTGAATTTTTCTTGCAACCTTATCAGTTTCGGCAGAAAGACAATGCTTTTATAGAAGTTTTTGAGGACAAGGAAGGCTACCTTTGGGCAAGTTCTAATGGTGGAGGCACTTATTTGATTCCACCCGATGAGAAGCAGGAGCAAACACGTATATTTGCAAGAGATTTAGCTAATAATCAGGGTTTTACAGGAAAAGCAACCAATAAAATTCGCCAAGACAAGCATGGGCTTATTTGGTTTTTGCATACAGAAGAAGGAATTTCGGTGTATAGTCATCATACCAAGCGGTTTACTAATTACGAAAAAGACGCAAGTAATCTCTTCTCGCTTTCTAACAATGCAACAGTAGGTTTTTGTGAAGATAAAAACGGCAATATTTGGATAGGGACTTATCAAAGCGGGCTTAATTATTTTGACAATAGACAACAAGGCAAATCCTCATTCCAACTGTTTCAACATTCTCCTTTTGCGCCTGAAAAACTCCCAGACCAAGCGATTGCCACTATTTTTGAGGATAGCGAAGGGCTACTTTGGATTGGCACTTACGGCAAGGGAATCAGTGTATATAACCCTCAAAATCAAACTTATACGACTTATAACAATAAAAATACACAAGGCGCGCTATGTTCGGACTTGGTTGCACTTTTCGCAGAAGATAGCAAAGGCAATATTTGGATAGGAACTTCGCATTGCGCTCGTTATTTTGACAAGAAAATAAAAAAATTTTTATCCTCAATAGGTACTTCTAATTCCACCAATGAGGAAAACTTTTTTGACGGTACTTTATCTTCTATTTATAAAAACAAAGAAGGCATTTTATATTTTGGGGGAAATACAGGACTTTATAGACTAATAAACAAGGAGTTAAAGCAATGGAGTAAGGCGATAGACCAAAATGGCAAAGAACACAAATTGGACAAAATTGCGCCTATTGTGGCTGATAAGCAGGGCTTGCTTTGGATTGGTAAAAGTGTGGTAAGTAAGGGTTTCTTTTCCTTTGACCCCAAGACAGAGCAGTTTTCTCACCACTTACTCGAACCCAACAAGCCTAATTCCCTTGCTGATGAAAATATTTACGACCTTGCTTTTGACTCCAAAAATACACTTTGGGTTGCCACTTCCGAAGGGCTATTTTTCAAAGAAAAACAAAGTAATCAATTTGTAACTATCAGAGAAAAAGACGGTTTACCCAGCAATATGGTGTATAGCATTATCATTGACAAAAAGGATAATTTGTGGCTGGCAACTTCGGCAGGTATTTGCAAACTAACGCCCGAACTACTGCTGAAAAAGAAAGAAGGTGCAATCAAAAAATATGACTTTCAAGACGGTGCCGTTGGCTCTGACCAAAGCCATACTCGTTACGCTAAGTTTACAGATAAAAATGGCTATATTTACTTTGGGGGAAGCAAGGGCTTTTGCAAGTTTCACCCTGATAGCATACAAGAAAATATACTTGCGCCCAAAATTGTTTTTACTTCTTTCAAGTTGTTCGAGCAAGAATATCAGTTAGATACGGCAATCACCTACAAAAAACACATCACACTTGCCCACCACCAAAACTTCCTTTCTTTCGAGTTTGCCGCGCTCAATTTTATTCGCCCAGATAAAAACCAATACGCTTATAGGATAGAAGGGCTGAACAAAAATTGGATTCCACTTGGCAACAAAAACAGCGTAAGCATTGCAGGTTTAGAACCAGATACCTACACTTTGAGAGTAAAAGCAAGCAACAACGATGGCGTTTGGAACGAAAATGGAGCAATGCTTACCATTACTATTCTGCCGCCTTGGTGGGAAACTTGGTGGTTTATCTCTTTGGTAATCATAGCAATAGGAGCTATCAGTCATTGGTTTTATCGTGATAGAATAGACAAAATTCGCAAAGAAGAAGCACACAAACGCCAAGTGCAAGAAATGGAAATGAGAAACAAGCAAATGCAAGAATATTTCCAAGAAAAGGAAACGCAGTTGGAATTGATTGCCGCCAATGCCAGAATAGAAACGCACTTTTTTGCCAACTGTATCAGTGCAATAGACACCTTGAAAATGAAAAATCAGGTGGAAGAGGCAAACCTTTACAGCGAAAAGTTTAATAAACTCATGCGCCTCGTGTTGGAGATTGGTGATAAAAAAATGATTTCTTTGGCAAAAGAATTGGAGTTTCTTGCACTTTATGTCAGTTTGCAACAGCTTCGGTTCAGAGATAAATTTGACTTTCACCTCCAAATCAATGAGGAAGTTGATACCACTTACCTACAAATTCCGCCTATGCTCATTCAACCATACATGGAAAATGCTATTCTTCACGGACTTAGACCCAAGCAAGAAAAAGGCAATCTGACTCTAAAAATTACAGAAATAGAAGATGGACTGACGATTGAGGTAGAAGACGATGGCATGGGAATCCATGAATCCAAAAAACAGAAAAGCATTAATGGCTCTACGCATATCTCTAAGGGCATGGAAATCACCCAAGTACGCTTAGAAAAATTAGCTAAACTCAATAAAATTAGCCTAAGCGAAGCTACGGAAGAACTGAAAGATGAGCAGGGCAAGGCAAATGGAACAAAAGTGAAAATTATCATAAAATATTAAAAATTTGGATTCTATATTTTTCATTACGGATTTATTTTTTTACATTAGCCTCAAAATACACTTTCAATGGAAACTATCACAACCGTAGATTTTGTAATAGAACCGCCAAACGTAGAACATCTTGTAACCGAAGACGATACGCCTGTGGATAATATATTTTCTGAAAAACAGCAACGCCTTTTAGTAGATACACTTTTCAGTGAAAATCCCTTTGGCGAGCGTCCTTTTATTGCCTCTGCCAATGTGGGTATTTACTATGGAATCAA
>JALOMS010000200.1 GCA_025455345.1 Thermoflexibacter sp.
GAACTAATAACCCAAATACGATTTCTACATTGTCCATTGCTCCACAAAACCAACCTACGGGTCTTACATTCGCCAATATCACAACTACCACAGCATTAGTTTCTTTTACTGCTTCTGTACCACCTGCCGCAGGTTATGTCGCCGTAATTCGCAAACCCACAGATATGCCTATCCCACCTGCTGATGGAACAGAATATCCAATAAATACTCAATTTTTCAATGGACAAGTCGTCGTATTTTCAGGAGCTACTACCTCTTTTAGTTTGTTAGGATTAGCCCCCTCCACTTCTTATGTGATAGATATTTATGCTTTCAATGGAAGTGGAGCTACTGCGACTTACAACAAAATCAATCCATTGTCTGGAGAATTTAAAACCTTAGCTCCTGTTCCTCAATTGGTTGCTATCGAACCCAATAATGGAGTAGTTGGAGGGAAGAGTTTTGTATTACAAGCTAAGGGCGTGGGATTTGTAAAGGAAACAAAACTCCTTTGGGCAGGGCAAACCTTAGAAACTACCTTTATCAATGCAACTACTCTGAGTGCAGTGATTGCAGATGGTCGCTTATTAGTATCTGGTTCATATCCTATCACGGTGCAAAACCCTGCGCCGGGGGGAGGTATATCCAACGCCTTGCCTTTTACGCTAAGTCCATTGGTAACTATCAAAAGTATTCCAGTAATTTCAGAAATAGTACCACCAGACAAAGACAACCACTTACTATACAGACTTGAATTTTTTAGTGGTGGTGGAGAAACCGTATTAAAATTATTAAAATACACTACTTCAGGAAGTTATCAAACCAATGACCTGAAACCTCTTGCTTTTTCTCTCTATCTGTCCAATGACGAGGGATTTGACGCAAGCGATATATTATTGCTTACTTCTGTGGCTATTCCTACGGGTAATTCCTTTATTTTTGACCTTTCAAGACTTTCTCCTAAAATCATTTTGCCAAGAAATACTTTAAGGTATCTATTGCTCACAGTGAATATAGCCAAAGATGCAAAGACAGGCAATGAAATCAAAATCAATAGTATGCCTTTTGAGCATATAGAGTTTGAAGGATTAGTGATTAAACAAGGCAAAGACCCTGCTGATGAGGGAGTTACTCAAAAAATAGCATCTTCTACGCCCGCCCCACAGGATTACTCTGCGCTTGTCAAATTCTTTAATGACATGGGAGGAGAAAAATGGACAATTCCTTGGAATCTCAACAATCCCGTAAATACTTGGCAGGGTGTGGAATTAGACGCATTAGGAAATGTCATTGCGCTATCTTTGCCCAATAATAATTTGGAAGGGCAGTTGTCCAATGCAGTCATGGTTGATGGTGTATTGATTAGTCAAAGTTTGAGATATATCAATCTTTCAGGAAATAAAATACAAGGGCAAATACCTTCTCAAATCGGCAATCTTACGAACTTGGAATACTTGGATTTGAGCAAAAATCAATTGACAGGCAATTTGTCTAATGACATCGCTAAACTGACCAAACTGACCACTTTGTTATTGAGTAATAATCAACTTTCAGGAATCAATCTTGATTTTGCAAAATTGAGCAATTTGAAAAACCTATTTTTACAAAATAATAACTTGGATAATTTGCCTAATAACCTTGCCGAGTTGGTCAATCTGGAAGTGCTGAATTTGGAAGGCAATCGCCTCCAAAATCTCCCTGATAATATTGGGAAGCTATCAAAATTAAAATACTTAGATATTTCTAATAATAGACTTCAGCAAGTCCCTGCTACCATTGTCAGTCTGAATGAGTTAGAAGGTTTGCTGATGCATACCAATCAGATTAAATCCTTACCCAACGGCATGATTAATTTGGGAAAACTCAACTTTTTCACGACGTATGACAATCTATTGGAGTTTGGAAGTTTAGAACCACTCAAGTCTTGGTGGACATTGGGCGGGCGCAATATCAATGTGATTTATGCTCCCCAAGGCAAAGTAGGAAAACCAGAGGAAATATCCGCACCAATCGGCTCTCCTCTTTCTCTAAAAATAGAAACTTCTGGTACATCAAATATCTATCAATGGTTTAAAAATGGTATGCCAGTAGAAGGGGCAAAATCAAATACACTTTCTTTCCCACGCATAGGAACAGAAAATGTAGGCACTTACGTCTTGCAAATAAGCAATCCCTCTGTGCCTAATTTGATACTGCAAAGCCATGACATAGTAGTTACGGTAGATTGTGGGCAGGCACAGGCATCGCGCAAACCTGTCATTACCGTAGAAGGAGCAAGTATTTTCTGCGGAGTAGAACCTCTAAATTCACGCCTAATTACACCAGAAAATGCAGAAATAACCTCTTTCCAATGGTTCTTTAATGGAATCCAAATCAATAATACCAACCGCAATAATATTTTGGCTCGTGATGCAGGAAAATATAGAGTACAAATTATTACCAAAGATGGGTGTAGTCTTTTTTCAGATGAAATTACGATTACAGTGCTTCCCGAATATACTGTAAATATCACTCAAAACCAACTTGTTTTGCAGGCAAGCGTAATAGGTAGAGAGATTAGCAACTATGAATGGTTTTTAGGCGACAGAATCATACAAGGAGCAACCCAAGCAACTTATGCGCCTGTGGAAGTTGGGGCTTATAAGGTAAGAGTTACAGACAGAAATGGGTGTAGAAGTATCTCCACAGCTATCATGGTCAATGTGGTAAGCGCAGAAGAAAAAGTTTACAGTGGAGAAATTAGCGTCTATCCAAATCCATCATCAGACGTATTTTACGTAGAAGTAGGCAAGGAGAAAGTCAGCAAAATACAGATTTTCAATGCACTTGGAAAATATTTTAATGAGAAAATCGTACTCATCAGACCTCAAGTGTATAAAGTAGATTTGGAATTCCAAGCTCTTGGGTTGTATTTTGTGGAGATAACAACCAATAAAGGAAAGATCATCAGGAAATTGATTAAAGAATAAAGCTGTTTAAACACGATTTATCTTTCTTATTAAAAAATCCTTTTCTGCCTTAGAATGAGTAAGTTGTACAGCGTTCTGCCAAAAAAAGACTGCATTGGTTTTATCCCCAATCTGCCAATGCAGTTCTCCTAAAATAGCAGGTAAAAGATACGATTTTTCTAATTGTGCTAAGTTAGGAATACCATTCACTTGTTCTATCGCTTTTTTTGCACCTTCCAATTCGCAAACGACCACACAGCGATTCAAAGCAACCATAGGGCTTTTGTCCATCTCATACCACCAATCATAAAGCCGTAAAATCTGCTCCCAATTGGTATGCTCATAGTTATCAGCAATGCAGTGTTCGTAGGCAATCGCCGCTTCTATGTGATAGCGACTGACCATTGCTCCTTTTGATGCTTTCTGAAGGAAGAAAATTCCTTGCCTAATCAGTTCTCTATCCCACAATCTCCTGTTTTGCTCTTTCAGGGTCAGCAAATCCCCTTCCTTGCTAAGACGGCTTTGGAAACGGGAGGCATGGAAACACATCAATGAAAGTAAGGCAAATACTTTAAAATGAGCAGTTTGAGTATTTTCTGTCAATAAAAAAGCCAATCGCATAGCTTCCTCTACCAAGTCTTGGCGAATTACCTCATCATGGTCAGTGGCATGATACCCTTCATTGAAAAGCAAGTAAATAGACATCAATACACTATCTAATCTTCCCTCTATTTCTATGGGCGAGGGGATAGCAAAAGTGATTTTCTCCTCTCTTAATTGCTGTTTAGCACGGTAAAGCCTTTTGGTAATTGTATCCTCAGAAGTCAAAAAAGCCTTTGCGATTTCCAATGTGCTGAACCCACATAAAATCTTCAAAATCAATGTAACTTGAGATTCTTCATTGATGGACTGATGACAGCAAGCAAACATCATTTTGAGCAAATCATCTTTGATTTCTTCCTCCCCTGTCAGTCGCTCTATGGTAGCTTTCAAGGTATATTCAGACTTGAGCAAAATGGACGTTTCTTTGGCAAACTCTTTTCGGTGTTTTTCTTTGCGAATGATGTCAATTGCCTTATTTTTAGCAACTTGCATTAGCCAAGCAGAGGGTTTTTCTGGTAATCCACTGAGTTTCCACTGTTCGTATGCCTTGATGATAGTATCTTGCACTATATCCTCTGCAATTTCAATATTGTGTTTCCCAAAGATTTTTGTCAGAACAGCAATGATTTTGCCCGATTCGTGGCGAAAGAGATGGTCTATGGTCTGCGAAAGAGAGGGCGGCATATTGATTGGGTTTTAGATAATTTGTTCCAATGACAAATTTGGAAATAAATGTACAAAATTCAAATTGCTTTAAGAATTTCTGTTTTGTCAGCTACTTTTACCTGACAAAGTAGTTTCTTCAGACTGATAACCCCAAAGGCATAACTTACAGACATTCTTGGTATTTTGCCATCAAACGCCAAATATAATTCTTTCTATCAACCATCTCATATTCGCTAAAAGCAGGTTCGGAATACAAAATCCTATTTTTATATTTAATCTGCACAATTTTATTTTCCATACCCAAGTAAAAACCTCTGTTAATAAAATCAGGATTGCGACAATTTGCATTTGTATTTTCAAAAAATAGTTGCTCATAAGGAAAACAATAACGAACCCAAATCCGCGAAGTTGTAACGTGAAAATCGCCATTTGCATCAGTTACAATGATTTGGAGTTTAATACCTGTATTGGCAAATTTGGATAGAATACTTACAAACGCTAAAGAATACTGATATTTGAAAGATTCATTACATCTTTGAATAGCACTCAGAACGCAAGCATAAACTCCGTTTTTGGGAGTATATTCGGTAAGGATAATATGCTTGCCAAAAGAAAAGTACAAGGGGAAATGCCTTAATACAGAAGGGAAAAAATGTACAAAATGAGAAAAGTGTTTCTTACGATTTCTATGATAATTGCCCAAATACCATTCTTTGCCTTTTTTTTGCAAAGTCAGACCACTTCCATAGTTCAGTTCCGAACTACCATATCTATTAAGTACAGTCATACTGAAAGGAATAGAGAAATAAACCAATTTTGCTAAAAAATGGATAGTGTTAGGATTAGGAAAGTGATAAATCCAAACATCTTCACCTACATTGTTTAGCATCTCTCTTTGTGCTATTTCTGTGATAAGAGCCTTGATTTGTGCAAATTTCTTTTTCATTGTTCGTAAAATGCCCTTTAAGATGTTTTTTGTTTTTAAGGCGCACCCTGAAGCCGCACCCCAAAGGATACATTACAAGGTTTTCACTATCTTTGTTGTTTCTACGCTAACATATATCACCTTCAAAATCAGGTCTATAACTTCTTCTTTGTAGTCAAAAAAATCATAGGTGTTAAAGTTTTCTTGAATGGTCGCATCATCCGATTTGTAGGGCTTGTACTGGTCTAAAATCCATTCTATGGCACTTCGATTGCCCAAACGATACTCCCAAACTTCCGCAGGAATATTGGTAATGCTTGTCAGTTCGTCTATTTCTATCATGCCATCTTTGACACGCAGTTTGAGGTCGGGTTTGATTTTCTGCAAAAGTTCTTCGTCGGCTGATATATCCGACATCTTTGAGGTGTCGGATATATTTTTGGTGTTTTTGCGTTTGGGCAAAAGACTTTCCCAAGGCTTGCGATTGACTTTCAAACCTATAAGGTTTTCAAAAACCTTATAGGTTTCTTGCTGTTCGTAATTTAGGTGAAGTTCCATCAATTTCTTACCCGCCTCGGCATATTTCCAAAAATCTGCGTACAAAGGAATACGCGGAAAGTCGCGCTTCAAATCTATTTCGTATTTTTTGCGGTATTCAGGGCTATGCAAAACGGCATACACATAATGAAAAATATCTAACTTGCTGATTTTTTGGTCTTTGCATTTATTTTGAAATAAGCCCAACGCCCAATCCGTGATGTTTTCTATTCGCTCGCCATTTTCGTAGCGGTAGAGAGGAAGGCATTGTGTTTTTTCAAGAAAATCAAGTCCTTGTAATACATTTACTATTAAGCATTGGAAGGGTTTATTTGATGAAGTTCCTGAAAAACAAATAACTTTATTCTCAAATTGATTTCTGAACCCAAATATTTTACTGTTCTGATAAATTCTATGCGTATAAATTTTATCAAAATAAAAATATTTCTTTACAAAAGGGCGATAAAGAGAGTGTATGATGTTTTTACGATTGTATTTAAAATCCAAATACTTCTGTAAAACTTCTTTAATTTTCATTATTTTTTCTATTTTTCCGTTTGGTGGCAAATTTTGTAAGTAGGATAATTCTTCCTCTAATTCAGCAAATTTGACTAAATGAGCCTCCAATTCAGAAGTCCATTTAATTGTTCTATTTACAAAATCATTGATACTTTGCTGTTTATCTGATAGTTTCCAACGCTCTTTTTCTTGATGAAAAAAATCAATAAAAAACTTGGCTTTTTCTTCAAGTTGTTTTTTATCAAAATCATAACTCCAATCATCGCGATTTGTAACCACCCCCAAAGAGTATAATTCAAATATAGCATTTTCACCTTCTTTGCCCAATTTGCCTTCTTTGTTGCAAACAGGAATTAACTCCTCAAAATCGCTTTCACTTAGGTTTATCCAATTCCCTTTTTCATCAGGTCTTATGCGTTCAAATGGGATAGTTTCCAAAGGATTATCGCGTAACCAATCTAATTTTTCTGTCTTACGCATTTCGTCCGTTAAACTGTAATAGAATATTTTGGCTTTTTTGGCTTCTTTTGTTTCTTTCTTAACCAAAAACATGATAGCTACGCCTGTTTGTATGCCAAAAATATTGTGCGTTGTGCCTGCTATTTTTGGATTTTGCCTTACGTCTGACTTGGTATCCAAAATATAAATTTCATCAAATTCACGCTGTACAATTTTTCTAAAACCGTCAAACGTTTTGCTATCAATAAAACTGCGGTTAGTAATAAAGGCAACAATGCCGTTTTTGTCTATCCTATCCATTGCCCAACGGTAAAAGCGGGCATACATATCATAGACTTTGGTTTTTTGGGCGGCACTTTCTTTAATAAAAGTTTCTTTAATCCTTTTGTCCAATTCTTTGTATTCTCTGTTTTTATTGTTGTCATTTTCGTTTTGTTGGTTGGCATTGTAAGGCGGGTTGCCAATGATGACAGAAATTCGTTTTTCGTTTTGTATCTTAATTCTTTGAGCATTTTCTGCCAAGTTGCCAAACATACCTGTCTGTTTTCCTGCATATTGCAAAGCACTTACATTGTCCAGCGTGTCCACCCAACAGAGGTTATCAAAGGTGTGGTAAGCACCTGCTTTGCGCTGATAGGTGTATTCTATGTTCAAGTAGGCAATGTAATACGGCAAAATCGCTACTTCGTTGGCGTGAATTTCGTTTTTGTACTTGCGTTTGAATTTTTCTAAGTGGTGTGCGGGCAAGTATTCCAATAGGTCTGTAATGAACGTACCTGTGCCTGTGGCGGGGTCGAGGATATGCACATTTTCATCAATCAAATTTTTTTCAAAGTGTTTTTCCAAAAGGTAGTCTGTGGCTTTGAGCATAAAATTCACCACTTCGGTAGGCGTATAGACGATGCCTAATTTGTCAGCATTTTTGGGGTTGTAAGCCTTGTAAAATTCTTCATAGAGGTATTTCAAGAAGTTTTGTTTTTCGTGGTGCGTATCTAAGCCAGAGGCGTGTTCTTTAATTACCTCGTAATAACTTTTCATTTTTTGGACAATTTCGCGCTTAAACTCCCCTGTGAAAAATGTTTTTTCTATGGCTATCAGCGATTGGGCAATATTGTTTTCTTCGTGAAATTGGGTATCGGCAAATACATTTTTAAAAATATCTTCGGTCAAGATGTGTTGAATAATCATTTCGTTGATGTCGTTCAACAAAATGCTTGGATTGATACACACCTTGCAAAGCTC
>JALOMS010000201.1 GCA_025455345.1 Thermoflexibacter sp.
CCTGTCTGAAAAGTAACCTGCTTAAATTGGATTCCTGCCGTTAATGTAATGCGATTTTGGTCTAAGTGATTGTAAATGATATTTTCTCCAAAATTGAGCAAAACTTCATCAAATATATTGATAAAAGGTGTACCTCCTTTGATTTTTTTATTGAATTTGTATCTAAAAGAAATCTGATAGCGCAAGCGGTGATAAGAATTGTAGTCTTCTGATAATGCGCCATCTGCTACCCTCTGCACGTTGCGGTATTCGTAGCGTATGCGGTTGGAGAGTTGGAAACGCTTAGAAATAGGTACGCTCGTCTGCAACTGCAACCAAGGACGGTGTTCGCCACGCAAGAGCCAATTCTTGTTTACTTCGATAGGGAGAATGAGATAGCCATAACCTCCTGTAAGGTGTAACATCAAGCCTGTTCTGAAAACAGTAAAAGTTTGCCTGACAAAGTGAAAGTCATTCCAAATAGAAAATTTTTTGCTGATTCGAGTAGTAGTCATGTAGCCAATCCAACTTCTGTCTTGGTCTATGATTACCTTTTCTGGTGGAGAATTTTGTGCTTTCCCTAAAACAGGTATCAAAATAAGGCAAATAAAGCAAAAAAATGGCAAAAAATGTCTTTTCAGGGTATTTTTTTGAGTTAGTTTAGTCATTTTTATTATTATTGATGCTTTGCAAAGATACAAGCACAAGACTGCTAAAAAAATGACTTATCTCACCTTAGATGTTAAATTTGGATTACCAATTGCAATTAATCCGTTTGGTAAAAATTTTGGTCATAGCCTACTACCCCAATACTTCTTCTTCGCTTTGCATTTGTTGTTCGTACATTTCTTTATAAGTACCATTGAGCAACATCAGCTCTTCATGAGAGCCTGATTCTATGATTTTTCCTTCGTCTAAGACAATGATTTTGTCTGCTAATTTGGCTGAAGAAACCCTGTGAGAAATAATAATAGAAGTACGATTGAGCATGATTCTCTGTAAGTTATTGAGGATTGCATTTTCAGTTTTAGTATCTACGGCAGAGAGCGCGTCATCTAAAATAATAATACTTGGATTGCGGCTGATAGCTCTTGCGATAGAAACGCGCTGTTTCTGCCCTCCAGATAGCGTAATCCCTCTTTCTCCTAATTCTGTGTCAAATCCCTTGGGGAAGGCAAGGATATTCTCGTAAACATCGGCATCTTTTGCCGCTTGTATAATCTGACTTTCCGTTACTTTGACTGCACCAAAAGAAATATTGCTCTTAATAGAATCAGAGAACAAAAATACATCTTGGGGTACATAACCTATTTGCTGTCTTAATGTAGAGATATTGTATTGCTTAATAGAATGATTATCTATCAATATCTCACCTTGCGTAGTATCATACAAGCGACATAGCAAATTGGCGATGGTACTTTTGCCAGAGCCTGTGGAGCCAAGAATAGCTAAACTTTCACCATGTTTGACACTAAAGCTAATATTTTTCAATGCCTTAATACCTGTATCAGGATAAGTCAGGCTTACATTTTTGAACTCAATATCTCCCAGTATCTCTATTTTAAGGTTTTCAGAGGAAACTATATCGGTCTTAGTAAACAAAAACTCATTGATGCGTTTCTGTGAGGCGGCGGCTCGTTCTGTCATGCTCGTTATCCAACCCAAAGAAGTTACTGGCCATACTAACATATTGATATACAGTGTAAATTCGGCTATATTCCCAATAGTAACTGCACCATCTATGACTTCTAACCCTCCAATATATACCGTAAGAACTGTACTCAAGGCTATCAAACCAAAAACTACAGGGGCAAAAAGCGCATTAACCATTGCTAATTTCAAAGCCTTGATTTTGTATTCATTACTTGTCTTAGCAAAGTTACTTGCAAAGTCATTTTCTCTTACAAATGCTTTTAAGACCCTAATACCTGAAAATGATTCTTGTACAAAAGTCGACATCTCAGAAAGTTTTTGTTGGATTTCCGTAGAGCGTTTGTGGATAATGTTATTGACGTAATAGATACTTACTGATAAGATAGGCATAGGTAGCATCGCATAAAAAGTAAGTGTAGGATTGACTATAATCATATAAATCAAGACCAACACAAAAGACCCTACTGCATTTAGCCCATACATAATCGCAGGACCCAAATACATACGCACATGCCCTACATCTTCGGATATACGTGCCATCATGTCTCCTGTATTGTTCCTACGATAAAAACTCAAGGGAAGAGTCTGATAATGAGCATAAATCTCATTTTTCAAATCGTATTCTATCAAGCGCGACATGACGATAATAGTCTGCCTCATAAAAAATAAAAATACTCCACGCACTAAAGCCATAATGACTATTACTGTCCCATAAATCAAGACTACTTCAGTAAAAACTTGATAAAGCACATCTTGAGAATTTGATCCTTTGAAAAGGGGATAAATCGTAATCGTACTCCCTACCAAGTCAAAAGAATGACGAACAATCTGAGCAGGTAATATTCCAAAAATATTGGCAAGTACGACAAATATAGTCCCCCAAATGAGATAAGATTTGTAATGATAAAGGTATTTATTGATGTATTTTAAGTCTTTCATTAGATTTAGCTATTCACTATTAAGCTATATAATCATTTAATTTGTTTTTTTGTTCAATATCTAAATTCTTATTGGTGTGATAATCATACGATAATGCCTTCAAAAATTACAGTAATCTACCTAATTTGAGGGATATTGCCATTGTGTATTCCTTAAAACTTATTGATTATTTTCATATACTTTTTTAAGTGCTTCACTGTATTTTTTTACTATGGCTACATCATCATCACTGACCATATTTTTGTACATACCAGTTGCTGATTGTATTTGAGAGCCTATATTTTCCATACCCTTTACCTGTTCTATGGTTTGTTGTATCATCTTTTTCTGTTCCTCACTAATATTAGGGTCATTCAGCGATTTTTCCAACTCTTCTGTGGTTTTCTTCTGTTCGTCTTTGACCTTGTTCTCTATGTCTTGTTCTTTCATCTCATTTACCATCAAGGCATAAGCTATTTTGGAGTGAACCAAGATAAAATCATTAAAATCTTTAAATCCGCCTTCTTGGACAAGTCCTTCCATCTCTTTGTATTTAAAAAGACCATTCAGTGCGTTTACATCTTCAGAGAAGTCTGCTCCTTTTTCTTTCAACTTTTTGATAGTTTCTATGTAGTTTTTCAGCTTAGTATCATCAAGTGCTATATTTTTGATAGCATTGTCATCTTTACTTTCTGCTAAGGAGTTCGTCTCTTCGCTTGTAGTAGTTTCTGATTGGGTTTCCTTGCCACCACACGCACCAAGCATTAGGAAGGCAAATACTATAAAATACAATTGGATTTTTTTCATTGTTTTGTAAATTATGAATTTTAAAATTTGTTTTTTAAAAATATCAAATGGCGAATATGAATGCAAAACATACGACAAATATACGTATCTTAGAATTTGAATTAAAGGATTAGACTTAAAAATATGTGTGGGTATGATTTTCAATACAACTCATGCAAGTCGTAGAAATAGAGTTATCAAGTGATAAAAAAGGGAAATATAATCAATCTTTCTCTTGTCAGCGAGTTGAAGGTAGTTTATCCTATTTGTTTTTTGATGTCATTTAAAATTTTTTCGCCTCCATTGTCTAATACTTTCTTTGCCAATAGCTCACCTAATTTTTCTCCCTCATCTTTGTCCATAGTTTCTTCTTCACGAATAATATCACGTCCATTTAAGCTGATAATTCCACAATGAAGTTTGAGCTGGTCGCCATCTACCTCTGCCAAAGCAAAGGCAGGCACACTACAGCCGCCTTGCAAATGTTTTAGATAAGACCTTTCTGCAATGATTTGATATTCTGTGGGATAATGATTAATGGTATTTCGAACAATATTTTTTACTTCTTTGTCCAGAATTGTGCTTGCTTCGATAGCTACACTACCCTGACCTGCGGCAGGCGTAAAAGTTTCTGTGGGTAAGTGCTGTACGATATAGCTATCCATATCCAACCGATGAATACCTGCATAGGCAAGTACAAGCGCATCGCATAGCCCTTCTTCCATTTTCCTCATGCGAGTCTGCAAATTGCCTCTTGCATCTACGGTTTTGACTTTGGGGAAATAGTGGCGAATCATCGCAATCCGACGCGTAGATGACGTACCTAATACTATTTTTTGGCTTTCATCAAAGGTAAAATATTTGTTATAACTTACCAATACGTCATTTACTCTTTCGCGCTCGGTATAAGCGATTATTTCTAAGTCAGAAGGTAGCTGTGCTTGCAAATCCTTAGCACTATGCACTGCAATATCAATACCCCCGCTACGAAGCTGGACTTCTAATTCTTCGGTAAATACTCCTTTGCTACCCAACTTTGCGATGGATTTGTGTAGCATCTTATCGCCTGTGGTCTCAATCGTAACTAATTGGCTTTGAATGCCATTGGCTTTTAGTTTATCGGCTATGAAATTGGCTTGCCAAAGTGCGAGTTTGCTTCCGCGTGTACCAATTTTGATGATTCTCTCCAATTTGACTAAGAAATTAATATGAAAAAAATTTGGCTATTTATCCAAAATCTTTGAACGCTTTTATTGTGATTTTAAAATTTCCTATTCAAATTTTATATAAATTATTTTAATTCGCAAGACTTTTTTTGTATTCTTTCAAGTTTTATTTAGATTTTTAACTTTATTAGCAAATATTCCGTATTAAAAAGAGATTTTACAAATATTGATAATTGAGATTTTGCATGAGTTCTTCGTCTAATTCTTTGTTAATAAACGCTATATCTTCTTTGGCGAATACATCTTTCCATTGCTCTTTTAGGTAGTGGTCTTTGTGAAACTTTCGGTCTAAAATGCCGTGATGATTGGTCATGTATTGGTCGTTATCTACGAACCAAGAAAATCTTTTGTCTATGTCAAATTTCTGAGCCAAATCTTCCAGAACCTCTTGAGCATCTTTGAGCAAGTGTTCGTATTTGACAATCGCTTGTTTTTCTGTATATCGGGATAAGCCTACATAAGATTGATTTTTGCTGTTCCAAAGCTGGATAGGATTTCTATAATCCCCATAAGAAAAGCGGATAAACTGAGAAAAAGAGAGCTGGGTCAGCTCATCATGTTGGTAAGGACGGAGGTGCATAGATTGCAACCAAGAATATGGATTTTTTACTAAGCAAATAAAAATTATTTCTTTGCTCATCTGCGCGCTTACTTCCAATTCACTTGGAGCAAGGCGATGTTTCCAGCCTAAAGTATAAAAGTCCACCAAATCAACTTTAAGATTATTGTTGAGCAACCACTCTAAGTAGATACTTCCTGTGTTTCTCTCCGCAAAAATCTTAATTTTTTTATGTTCTGCAAATGGGTTCAAACCTGCTAAGTGCATGATAAATTTGCTTAATTATTGCCTAATACCTAATAATGACCTAAATATGCCAAAGCGCATTTTTATACTAAGAAAATATATAATTGCGTGTATATCAATCTTTTTAAAAATCTACCAACTAAAATAGTACCCAAAACTCAAAAGAGCAAAAATAGATTGGGTAGCTATGTTGGGCATTTCAGGCGTAGCTAATACAAATCGAGAGCGATTAGGTTTTGCTCTGTCTTTATAATCGCTGTATTTCCACTGCCCGTTAAGCACAGTCATATCTATTCCGCCTCTTAGCCCTATGACAAATCCTTCCGCATTGTTAAAGGGAATAATAAAATTTAACCCTATTTCTGGATAAACCATCAGTATTTCTTGTTTGGACATGGCATTGTAGTTAGAAACTTCCGTCCTTTGAAAGCGAAAAGGAGGGGCTTCTGCCCAATCTACTTGCCAGGCATTATAGCTAAATCCTACGGCTGTATATAGATTTACACGATTGATACCAAATAGATTATAGCCTATTTTGCCACCAATCCCCAATCCTCGAAAAGGAATACGCGACTGGCGATTAAGCCTATTTTCTACACTTATATTTAATCCATACATAAAATTCTTCTTCAGCCACAAGAAGTCAGCATTGAGCGGAAAAACGGTAGCTTGTCCTTCCTCAAAGTTTACTCTTTGGGTCGTAACCCAAGCCTTATAAGCCTCTATATCTGTTAGACGTATGCCGCTTCCGAGTGTACCAAAAAATGCCTTATAATAGTTCCTATCAAGCCTATAGTCTTTAGTTTGGGCTAAACCCAAGTTTGAGAATAGGCATAACATCAAAATATTTATTAAAAAGACTCTTAGAAGTTTGTATTTCATTGATTTTCTTATTTAAAACTAATCCAATAGCTAAAATAAGTAAATAACTTTAATTTTTAGGACAATATTTTTGAAAGTTGGTAAATTTTTCTTTCTCGCCTTTTAAACATTCCAATATCAGAGAAAATAAAATACCCAACAGAGAAACCTTTTATTTCGTATATGCGTTTAGCGATAAATACAAATGTTATCCCCACCAAGACAAATGATTAAAACAAAAACTAAAATTAGGCTCTGCCTCAAATCATTTGTTTTTTTGACTCATCACAAAATTTTAGTGGTCTATTAAAAAATCCTAATCATATATGTTCCACGTAGAAGGACAAAAGAGGAGATTTATTCATGATTTGAAATTAGCGGCTCTGCTCGCAATGACCGCAGGTAGCGTCAATGTAGCGAGCTTTTTTGCCTTTGAAGTGCTTACAACAAATGTTACTGGACACGTAGCAACCTTAGCTGGCGAGATAGTAGCTTATCGGTGGCAAGCCGCCGCAGTCAAACTACTTTGGATGTCTATGTTCTTGTTTGGTGCATTTTTTTCTGGCTTGATGATAGAACTCATTGGCAGACGCTATCCGCGATTTTCACATACTGTTCCCCTCATTGTAGAAATCTCCCTACTTATATTTGTAACTTATCACGGTACACATTACTATGATTATAGCCAAGACCTTATCCAACTACTCGCAGGCAGTTTGCTGTTCGCTATGGGGATTCAGAATGCAATGGTAACAATGGTATCTGGTTCGGTGGTAAGAACTACACACCTGACAGGGCTTTTTACAGATATTGGCATAGAAGGCGCAAAGATTATTGCCCGCTACAAAGATACTACTGATAGAGAAAAAATGATAAATAAGTTTACATTACACGTTATCATTGTATTTTCTTTTTTGGTAGGAGGCATGGTTGGTGGGTTCTTATACGCCAACTATCTATTTTTTTCCTTTTTGCTCCCAATTGGCTTACTGATTTTTGCCGCAGTATATGATATTACCTACAACAGGATTTACTTACTCAATCGCAAAAAACGCATTAGCCGTATTCGTTTGGAAAAAGTAGATGATTTATCTTGATTTATTTGTTGTACTTTTTCAAAAAACGTATTTTGATTCAATATAACATATCAATTAATCGTTTAAATTTGAGAGCAAAATAGAAGAACATCTATATTTATATTTTCTTTTATAGTATAATATTCATAATTAAAGTATTCAAAACCAATTAATTAAAATGAGAAAGACATTAATTATTATCACTTTATTGCTAATAAGCAAATTTGCCTCATCACAAGAAATTCGTTTTGGGGTACGCCTTAGCCCTATTATTGCTTTTTCTTCGGTTAGCGATAAAGACAAAAACTCTATCAGTGGCTTAACGACCAGTTCGCGGGTTGGGTTTGCGGGTGGTTTGATGGCTACCTATCAATTTGCTGAAAAATTTGGGATACATTCGGGCTTAAATATCGTGCTAAAGGGCTTTGAGTATGAGGGAACTTTCCCCTCTGGTAGCACTCGCCAAACTACTAAAGTAAATCTAACTACGGTAGAGATTCCTCTTGCCTTGCACATGAGAACCAATGAAATATCCAATGGGTTGAGAATTAGAGGTATATTTGGTGGCTCTTTCAATATCTTAGCCTCTTCAAAGACTGATGTTACTGCGGGAAGTCTTACCTCATCAACCAAAAAAACAGATGGTTATTACAAACTTGTTCCTGATTTTGTGTTTGGAGCAGGAGTAGAATGGAGTTTACAAGATGCGGGAATGTTAGACTTAGGTTTGCGATTTAATTTGCCTTTATTTTTGACTACAGATAGAATCAGTACCGTTACCAATAACGCACTTGGTAGCTCAGACGGCAGA
>JALOMS010000202.1 GCA_025455345.1 Thermoflexibacter sp.
CTTAGATTTTGGGCTTAATTTAGTTTCTACAAAGCTTATGTCCCTAACGGGACTTCCAGTCTGGGACTAAAAAAACGTTTATTTTTGTTGAATTACTTACTATTATTTGATAAAATCTTCTAATGCTTGTACTAACTGCATCTTTTGTTTTTTATTGAGTAACTTGATGCTGATTGGTGGATAAGTAACCAATTGCCCTTGTTCCTTAACGGAGATTTGTAACTCTTGGGTCAGTCCGTAATTATAACTAAATAGCTCATAACCTTTGACTTCATTTTTAAAAACCTCTATCATTCCCTCTGTATTTCCCCAATATCTTAAAAATTTAAAATATCGGATAGTGATTTTCCTATCTGTAATTGCACAATAAAAGTAAGCTGGATTCATCAAATAGGCAATCCCTACGACAAAGAGAATCAAAGAAGAAAAAATAATACGCATCGTATAAACAGGTTTGCCTAATAGCTCATAAACATCTCTCCAAAAAAAGGTAAATAGTGCTAACCCCAAGAAGAATATCGCTCCTGTGATATGAAATTTTTTTACATTTTTTTTGTTATCGATTTCCATCTGATTGTAAGTAATTAACCTCTCTTTTGCTATAAATTCCTTATTTATCAAATATTTCTCTTGTAAATTTATCAAAAAAATACAGATGAAAAACAAAGTGGAGAAATTAAAAAGAATTATTTATTATTTTATGTATGTATTAGACAACTTGTTTAAATAAATATGTATTCTAAGCCTGTTAGGGCTTAAATATTGGTAGCATATAGAAAATCTCCACATTTCCAAGCCTCGTAGAGGCGTAAGGTTGAACGCTATATGATTTCATAATACTTATGACTAACAACATTTTCTACCAATATTTAACAGCGCAATGCAATTGCCTATTGATGTTATTTTAATTAGCAAGATATCTATTATTTATGGACAAGGATAAGCTGATGAGATTAAGCTCTTTTTAGCTCAAAAATGGTTATTTCTGGCAAAATTCCTATTCTTCCGGGGTAGCCGATATAGCCAAAACCTCTATTGACGTAAAGATGTTGCCTGCCCTGTGTGTACAAATCAGCCCATTCATCATAAAAATACTGTACAGGACTCCAGCGAAACCCTCCGATTTCTATGCCAAACTGCATACCATGCGTATGTCCTGCCAACATAAGGTCTATGTCTTTGTATTGTTCTAATACCTCCGCGCGCCAATGACTTAACTACCATATTTGGGGAAGCGACCTTTGGCACTCCAATTTTCTATGCCTATGACAGCTATTTTGTCTCCCCCCTGTTCAATATATTTGCTTTCATTCATCAGCAGATGCCAACCCATATTTGCGTGTATAGCTTTCAAATTATCTAAATTTTTACGTTTGGCTTCTACAGACTCCCACATCACATAATCTCCATAATCATGATTACCTAAAGTGCTATATACGCCCATTGGGGCTTTTACTTTAGCAAAAATATCTTGGTATTCTCGCATCTCATTGGCTTCATTGTTTACCAAATCTCCTGTAAAAAATACAGCATCAGGCTTTTCTTTTAGTAACATCTCTATTCCGCCCTTGACTGCTACTTTATTAAAAAAACTCCCAGAATGAATGTCTGAAAGTTGGGCAAAACGAAAGCCGTCAAAAGATTGGGGCAAATTAGGAAGATATAATGTTTTCCTATGTATTTGATAATCATGCGCTCCCGATAGTATGCCATAGCTCATTGTTACTAAGGGGGTAGTAGCCGCTATTAATCCTGCCCTACTTAAAAATTCCGAACGAGGGATTCCCTCTGACTGAAGTGTATCATTAGGCATTTTTACCACCACCTCTTGGACAGGATAGCCTGCAAACTGATAATAAACCCATAGCGCAAGACGATATATATCATCAAAAAATAAAAATAGGACAGCAAAAAATTTAGAAAAATAAAATATAACAGACCAAACCAAAAAAAAGCGTGTAATGGTAAGTATAAATCCATTGCGAGGAACAAAATTATAAGCTACTACACTAAGGATAGTCAGTATATTCAAAACCCAAAATACCCAATAAATAATTTTTGTGGTAGTAGAAGATTTGTCATCAAAAACTGTTTTGATAGCTTGGAATACATAAAAATCTACTGCAATTAAGATAATGGTCAAGATTAAAATAGACACAACTTTATACATTAAAAAATGATTTATTAAAAAGATAAAGGTCTTATATATGCGGTTTTCAATGTTCTAAATAATGCAATTAACAATAATACACCATATAAAGTTTGTTAAACAAAAT
This sequence comes from Thermoflexibacter sp., assembly GCA_025455345.1. Classification (GTDB taxonomy): domain Bacteria; phylum Bacteroidota; class Bacteroidia; order Cytophagales; family Thermoflexibacteraceae; genus Thermoflexibacter. Next base: position 2,277 of record JALOMS010000202.1, read on the forward strand.
AAATAAGCACCCCTACAAACAAGCAAAACCTGTTAAAATAACATAAAAATAGGGCTTCAAAATTGCATCTTATGGCTTCTTATCCATTATCTTTGGATTATCAAACAAATATGCTAACAAAATGAAAATTGGAATTATCGGAGGAGCAGGCTATACAGCAGGTGAGTTATTGAGAATTTTGCTTAGACACCCCCACGCAGAAATCGAGTTTGTGCATAGCAATAGTAATGCACATCGGCCTCTCTATGAAGTACATCAAGATTTAATCGGAGAAACGGATTTTACATTTACCGACCACATTTCTCAAGCTGTGGATATACTCTTCTTGTGTGTTGGGCATGGTGAAGCTGTCAAGTTTTTAGAAAAACATACTTTAGGCTCACATATCAAAATTATAGACCTTAGTCAAGACCATAGAATAGGAAAATTAGATTGGGTATATGGGCTTCCCGAACTTAACAAACCCGCTATCCAACAAGCACATTATGTGGCTAATCCGGGGTGTTTTGCTACTTGCATAGAGCTATCCTTATTGCCTTTAGCCAAAGAACACTTGCTTAAAGGAGAAATACACATCAGTGGCACGACAGGTTCCACAGGCGCAGGACAAAAGCCGTCTGATACAACGCATTTTAGCTGGAGAAGCAACAATTTGTCAGTTTACAAGGCATTCGAACACCAACATCTTGCAGAAATTACACAAAGTATTAGACAGTTACAGCCTAACTTTCAGCATGACATCAATTTTATACCTTATCGCGGTAGTTTCTCCAGAGGAATTTTAGCCTCTATTTACACCAAATTTGAGGGTACATTAGCCGAAGCAATGCAAATTTATACAGATTATTATGAAAATGAGCCTTTTGTGATACTGTCCCTCACTAATCCTGACTTGAAACAAGTGGTCAATACCAATAAATGTGTGCTTTATTTAGAAAAACATAAAGACAAATTGCTTATTATCAGCCTAATAGATAATCTTACTAAAGGAGCATCTGGACAAGCAATACAGAATATGAATATCCTTTTTGGTTTGGAAGAAACTACTGGGCTTTTACTCAAACCAAGTGCTTTTTAGATTATGCACATTACCTATGCACAAGTCAGTCAAGACGCTGAAATTCAAGATATTTTAGACTTACAAAAGGCTAATCTACCTCAGTTTCTGACTAAGGAGGAAAGCCTTTCACAAGGTTTTGTTACGGTAGAACACGATTTTTCCTTACTTAAAAATATGAACCTCTTGGCACCAAGCATCATCGCCAAAGATGATGATAAAGTTATAGGTTATTGTTTGGCAATGGTTCAGTCCCTCAAACAAGAGATTCCTATTTTAGTCCCTATGTTTGAAATGATAGAACAGGCACATTTTCAAGGGAAAAAACTCAATACTACTCCTTACTTGGTAATGGGACAGGTTTGTATTCACAAAAACTATCGTGGGCTGGGTATATTTCAAGAGATGTATCAGTATATGAGAGATTGCTATCATTCTCAGTACGATATGCTGATTACTGAAGTAGCCCTTCGCAATACACGCTCTATCAATGCACATCGCAGAGTTGGTTTCCAAACAGCATACGAATATACCGCACCAAATGGCGAACAATGGGCTTTAATCGTGTGGAAATGGTGATAAGAATACGGTTTTGTGTATTTACCCAAAAACAGTTTGTACAATACTTCGTTTTGTCCAAAAAAAAGTTGAATTTTGCGCCTGAAAAACCAAATATCTTATTTGTGATATAGATGGGCGTACTTGAACGAAAAGAAAGGGAGAAAATCCAAAGACGTAATGTCATCATTGATGCGGCAGAACGCGTATTTTTCAAAGAAGGCATAGAAAATGCCTCTATGGATCAGGTTGCTACTGAAGCCGAACTGAGTAAGGGTACGCTATATCTTTATTTCAAAAGTAAAGAAGAGCTTTACAAAGCAATAGTCATTAGAGGATTTATCGCTCTCAAACGCAAACTTAAGGAAGCCCTTGTCCCCGCCGAAAATGGTCTTCAGAATGTCAAAGCTATTTCCAAAGCCTATATAGAATTCTCTAAGGAATATTTGGGCTATTTTAATGCAATTCTATATTATCAAAATGACCAATTTGACAAACGTAATATGGACTCTCCTCATTCTATAGAATCCTTAGAAGGGGGAAATGCAGTTATTGCCGTACTTATCAATGCAATAAAAAAAGGAATAGAAGATAGTAGCATTAATCCCGCAATCAATCCCGTCGAAGTAGCATTTGTTCTGTGGAGTCAAATCACTGGTTTGCTTCAAGTAATACAGCGAAAGATGAGAATTATTACTTATTTCTACAAAATCAAAGACTCTGATTTATTGGACAATTACTTTTCTCTTTTAGAAAAATCATTAAAGAAGTAGTAAAAATTAAATCCTCGCTATATACAAAGTTATCGTGTCCAAGTTAAAAAATTTTAACTTTATTTAACTTTTATAAAAATCACTCACTGCGTTCAGGTTTTGAAATTCTTACTTCAAAGTGAGTATAATACTTTCTAAAAAGTAAGTATTATACTTCATAGTGCGTACTTGTGCAAAATTAGTATATATGATAAGTTTGTGTAAAATCTATCTGCCCGAAGCTATCAAAGCAGACAATGGGGCTTTGTTTTAAAAAGTCAAAATATAAAACATATAAATAAATGAAAATCAGTATTATAGGAACAGGAAATGTAGGTGGCGCATTGGCTACGCAGTGGGCTAAGGCGGGACACCAAATTTTTTTAGGGACAAGAGATGTTTCCAAATTTGAAGATATGCACTTATTAGCAAACCCAAATACTTCCCTTCATACCATCGCAGAGAGTGCAAAAGCGGCAGAAGTCATCTTGGTAGCGGCGGTGCCACAAGCAACCCAAGCGATATGCGACCAAATCCGCGAGGTAAGCAAAGGCAAGGTAGTGATAGACGCAATGAATTCTGTACGCACCAAGCCAGAGGGATTCAACAATTCTTTTGAGGCTTTTAAGAGTTATCTACCTGAAAGCGAAATAGTAAAGTGCTTTAACTCCACAGGGTTTGAAAATATGTCCAATCCTATTTACCATGGAGAGGGAATAGATATGTTTGTGGCGGGCAGTGCTGTAAAAGGCAAGGAAATTGCAAAACAACTTGCCCTTGACGCTGGTTTTTCTACTTGTTGGGATTTTGGAGGAGATGACAAGGCACAGTTATTGGAATATTTTGCACTTTCATGGATAAACTTGGCGATTATGCAAGGGCATGGCAGAAATATGGCGTTTAAGGTGATAAAAAGGTAAGAAAATGACAACAAATAGGATAGAGGCATTTAGTGATGGCGTAATTGCTATCATCATCACTATCATGGTTTTTGATTTGAAAGTACCTGAGATAGCAGGGGGTATTAACTCTGCCAATGTTTGGCGGGTACTACTGAGCGTTTTGCCCAAATTTATTTCCTATTTGATAAGTTTTATAATCTTGGCGATTATTTGGATTAACCATCACCAAATGTTCCAGCAAATAAAAAAATCAAGCATTACCCTCCTTTGGCTCAATAATTTGCTACTTTTTTGTCTAAGCCTTATTCCCTTTTCTACTAATTTTATTGGAGCTAATCCTTTATTGCCCGAAGCAGAGTTTTTCTATGGTATTATCTTTTTTATGAATGCAACAAGTTTCTGGTTGTTGAGAAATTATGCTATTAAGGCTAAACTTGTCAGTGAGAAAATTTCGGAAAGGACAAAGCAAAGGATTAGAGTTAAGAACTTATTAAGCATTGCTATTTATCTATTTTCTGCCTTTTCTGGGTATATTTCGCCTTATATTTCTTTTATTTTGTTTATCATTGTACCAGCAATTTATTTTATTCCAGAAAAAATCACTACTGAAAACTAATGAGAACACCTTTTGAACAAATTTTTGAGGGTAATCAAGCATGGATTACGGACAAATTGGAAAAAGATCCTGATTATTTTGAGAAACTATCTAAAGGACAGCATCCTGAGTTTCTGTATATTGGCTGTTCTGATAGTCGTGTAACCGCAGAAGACCTTATGGGTGCAGAACCGGGAGAAATATTTATTCATCGTAATATTGCCAATTTAGTGATTCCTACGGACAATAATATTAATGCTGTCATTCAATACGCCGTAGAATACCTCAAAGTCAAACATATTATTGTTTGTGGGCATTATGAGTGTGGCGGCGTAAAAGCGGCATTACAACCAAGCGATATGGGTCAGCTCAACAGTTGGTTACAAACACTTAGAGATGTTTATCGTATTCATCGTGCAGAGTTGGAGAGTATATCAGACGATAAAAAACGGTTTGACCGCTTAGTAGAACTCAATGTACAAGAGCAATGTATCAATATTATAAAAATAGACCACGTACAAAAAATGTGGTACAAAACAGGATTCCCTACCATACACGGATGGGTTTTTAATGTTCGCAATGGAAAGCTGATTGATTTGAAACTCAATATGCTGGAAGTATTTGGCGAAATAAGGAGCATTTATGACTTAAAACCCACAGTATAGGGTTTCTGAGATTAAGTAAAATTAATAAATCTGATTATAAAAAAAGACTGCTGTATTTGTAGTTATATAGATGTTCTAAGCAAAACCTTATACATAAACCAATACATCAAGGGAATAAAAGAAATAGAGATAAAAGTACCTAACAACATTCCTCCAATGACGGAAAGCGCAAGTGGGATTTGCAACTCTGTGCCCAAACCTGAGGAAAATAACGTAGGTGCAAGCCCTAAAATCGTGGTTAAGGAGGTCATGAGTTGGGCTTTAAGCCTGCGTTTGCCTGCCAACTTGATTGCCTCTATCAGCGAATGTGTTTCTCTGCTTTTATTCATGGTGTCTATTTTGAGAATAGAATCGTTATCTACTATGCCTATCAGCACTATCATACCTATTGCTGACATGATATTGAGAGAGTTACCTGCACTAAATAGCAAAAACATAGAACCTGTTAGCCCAAAAACGACTGCTACCATGACAATAAATGGTTGCAATAGCGACTCAAATTGGGCAGAAAGGATAAAAAATAACAAACCAATCGCTACTACAATGATAATAGTCAATTCTTTAATGAAGTCAAGATTACGAAAATAACTTCCTGAAAAAGAAACACTTAGTTTGTTATCGTTTTTGGCGATTATTTTAATTATTTCTTGTTTTTTTTCTATTTCTTGATTCTTGATGTTGAATTGGAAAGGAATAAAATCGCCTTCGCTTGCCGAAAAGAAAGATTTATAGTCTTGTGGGTTGCTTATCTGAATAAGATTTTGTAAATAAACAATCTGTCCCTTCGTGTTTTGCACTATTGCGTTTGCTAAGAGTGCATTGATTGCTTGCTCTTCGCCTCCCAAAATGATAGGAATATAGCGTTGTTCTGCCTTCAAGTTACCCAAGTTATTTTCATTGAACAAGGTTTTTAAAGTAAGGAAAACTCTTTCGTACTCTACTTCGTAAAGCAAAAGTTTATCTTTAAGAATCTGGATTTGCAAGCGATTTTGCAGGGGTGGCATTTCAGTAAGTAAACCTTTGTTTATCAAATTTTTATAAATTTCTTCTGCGTGTGTGGGTAAGAGAACTTCTGCGGATTGATTGCTGGTGAAGTGCGCTACTAAGGGGGCTTGGCTGGTATTAAACAATTTTTCAAAAATATTTTTAGCGGCGGCAAAAGTAACCGTAGCTTGCGGATATTTTTCCTGAATTTTTGTCTTCAAAGCAGTTTTTAAGCTATCAAAGGTTTGGCTATTACTTACTTTTATGGAGAGCAAAGCCTCATTAAAATTTTGTTGTAACTCTTTGTTGAGCAAAAACTGCTGCTGCCCCACAAAGGCACTTGTATAGCGCAAACTATGATGTAAAGTAGCTAAACTTTGCATGAGTTTGTTGAGCCTCGTTTCATTTTCTTCTACGGTGATTGCCTCGTTCCAATCTATTTTTACTTCTAATTCTGTTCTGCTGATGTCGGGCATTCCTTGCTTGCGGATAGCAAAGGATAGGAAAATAGATAAAGCTATCAAACACAAAAAGAACGCAATAGCTACTTTTTTATACTCAAAAACTACAAACATCACCCAAGTATAGGCGCGCTCGGATAGGCGCATGAGCAAAGAAGAAGGTTTGGTTTGATAGCTTTTTTGTTTGAAATAAAAAAGGCGATACAGTACAGGAATCAGCGTGAAAGAGCAAAGCAAAGAAATTCCCAAAGCAAGCGAAACGGACATTGCTTGGTCAAGGAACAAGGCACCCGCTACCCCACTGATAAACACCAATGGCAAAAACACCGCAGAGTTGGTAAGGATAGAAGTAAACAGAGGCATCATGACTTCATTAGTACCCGCAATACAGGCTTCGTCTAACTCACTCCCGTTTTCTCGGAACTGCTCTATATTTTCTATGACAATGATGGCACTATCCACCACCATGCCAATCCCCAAGACCAAGCCTGCCAAAGAAACCACATTGATAGAAATTCCGAAAAGATAGAAAAACAAAAAAGTAACAATTAAAGAAACAGGAATGGTAATGCCTATCAAAACAGGTGCTTTGAAATCGCCCAAGAAGAAGAAAAT
>JALOMS010000203.1 GCA_025455345.1 Thermoflexibacter sp.
CGACTTATCATTGCTGTACCCAATCACCAATCCTATGATGCCAAGCACTACCAAGCGCATTGGGCGGCATACGATGTCCCAAGACATTTATGGCATTTTTCCCCTACTTCTTTAGAGCTATTGGCAGAAAGGTATGACTTCCGTATCTCTGACAAAAAAATCATGCCTTTTGACCCTTTTTACATCGCCTTATTAAGTGAAAAATACAAAAATAGTCGCTTAGGAATGTTCTTTGGCGGATTACATGGGGGCATTGCCCTCATCAAAAGTTGGTTAGACCCTAATGTCTCAAGTTCTATTATTTATGTTTTAGCGTCAAAGGGAAGCGAAGCATAGACGAGGTGATCATTCTCTACTAAACTAAAACTTGAATTTTTTTAGATACAAGTGGAGTAAGTTCATAGAACTTATCATCTATCCTATATTATTGAAATCATATCTAAACAATTTTTTGACAAATGAAAATTAGCAAACTTTGACAAAGTTTGCTAATTTAGGGAAGTGAGGATAATTAGCATTAATAGATACTATGCTACTGATTAACAATTATTTAATTAAAATGTAATATGAGTTTTTAAACAATAAACAAAATCAGTATAACTACAAATTTAGAACAATAAAAAAAAGAGGGTACTCATACCATCTATTTTATCCAATAAATCCATCCAAAAAGTGCTTTGAGATTCATTCTTTTTCATCTCATCCTTTATAATTGAAATTAAAACAGACTTGAATACATAATTGGCAAAAAACGCAGGGAAACCATCACCATCATATCTTACCCTCACATTTGTAAAAACGCCTTCTTTTATTGTAATTTCCAATCCTGTTTTAATTCCATTTTTGTAGTAAATATCTATAAGAACCTTATCATAATCAACTCTATATTCTGCGCTATAAAACCCATTGGTTGGGTGAGCATGATCAGCTCCCAATTCTGAACCAATCTCTCTAAAAAAATCATTCATTTTTAAGTAATTAGGTTCAGGACAACATAATTTTGGTACAATTATTTTGCCTGAAGTGGCATTTATTGTTCCTAAAATATCAAAATATTTGTGTGCTGCTTGGCTTTGTAGATTTACAAAAAATACAAGAACCAAAAATAGAATTACTTTTTTCATCTTGTTAATTTTTTTATAGTTAAGTTAAAACGTTTAGGATATACCAACTTTGAATTAATTGGTTAATAAGAGGTTGGTATATCTTATGTAAAGTTTATTAGGTATAATCAAATTTATAAGCTTGTTCCCAACCCAAGTTATCATTTTCATCTTTGGCTTCTACTCTCACAAAACCTGATTTTTTTCCAGTAGGTGCATAACTAATTTGAGTTGTACCATAATCTGTTTTATATGATGTTGAATGACAAGCATCAGTATCAAATCTATAGCCTCCATTTTGTGCATCTTTTTTAGGTATCAAGATTTTTCTAATTTGAGATGCAGAATATTTCTTATTGAGGTTTTCGGTTGCCCAACACATTCCAGCCAAAAATGGACCCTCAATATTTCCAATATATTGGTTTTGTGAATTCAAAAAAGGCACAGAAACATTTTGAAAACCAACATTGCTATCATCAATATCTTGTTTCACAAAACGGCTACCATTTTCATAACCATATATTCCTTCTGCATTTTTGTAATTTGATGGGCTTTTATAACAAGTTGTGCCATTACAAATACAATCACTTGTATATTTTTGAACTATTTTTGCTGCTAATATGCCAATTAGTGATTTGGTAGCAAGACTTACTAACCACCCCCAACGATTTACATCTGTTGGGATTATTTTGAACTCTATATCTATTTCTGGCATAATTAACTTTACCTTTTTTGTATCTGCCAATAAATAATCAGGCAATATCAAACCAGATGAGAACCCTAATAAGGTTAATCCAGTTGCTTTTTTGATAAATTCAATTCGTTTCATATAGAGTATGTGTTTTATTGATTGTGAAAAATTTTACTTGCTAAAAAAAAGTCTTGCTAATTTGTCTTAACAAGACTTTTTATGATTACTTGGTGAAATCCTTATTCAGGAAGTGGTGAACAATCTTCAAAATATGCTATTACAGTTTTTCCAACAGTTATACTCACACCAACAGAAACAGCTGATTTTACTATCCATCCTGCAATAGGAATACAATCAAGAAGTCCATAAGCTACTGTGCGACCAACAAGAGGAGCTGCAATACCTGTAAGTACAGTAGCTGCTGCTGTTTCATCCATATCAACGTCGTAAATTTTGCCAACTTGTATTACCATCATTATATCCCCTGCTGTCATCACATAACCAGACCCGGGGATCCATGCAGTTGCCGCAAGTCCCACAGACCACGCATTTACTGCCTCATTTGCTTTTTCTTTTGCTTCTCTTTTGTTTTTAGCTGCCATACTAATGTTGTTTAAAAGGTTTGATTTTCTTTTCTGATTTTTACTTGATGTAAAACTTAATCTAAATAACGCAATTAAAAAATGATTGTTGCGTTTTTAAAGATTTAATTATCTGATAATCAAACATTTATGAAATAAAAGAAAATATTTTAAAAAAAATTAAAAGATTAAATAATTGTTATAATTTTATTATAATTTTACACAAACTTTCTTAAATTTTCTTAATTTAACATCCACCCTATTTATGAAAGAAGAACTTGAATATATTCTTGAACAAATTGATACTCTGTTCACTACAGGAAAAAATTTTATTAAATATTTGAAGTGGAATGAAGAAATAAAAAAGGTAAACTTCCATTTAGATGAGCCTACTTTCTCCCACATAAGAAATGCACAAAATAACGAACCAATTATTAATGCCTTTGTCAAATTTTGGGAAAAAACGGTGGCACAGGAAATAGCTAACCCAGAACAATTGAAAATAATTCATGAACGTTTCTCAGGACGCAAGCCCAAAAACACTTCTGGATTGGAAGAGTATTTAGGTAAATCTTTCTGGTTGTATGTCTATCCTATCAAAGGAACAGAAATAGAGGTTAGTACCCTGCAAATAGATATGAAGGGAGATGTTGTGATTAAAAATGCAAAAAGAAATGATAATGGGGAATCATCTGCTCATGTTACTTACTTTGGTAAGATAGAAAATGGCACTATTGATACTCTATTTTTTTATATGGATACTCCCGCTAAAGATAAACCATTGTATTTACGCTTTTACAAAAGTAGAGGTGGGAAAGTAACAAAAATCATATTAGGAGCTTACTTTAAATTGGAATCTCCTTCACGAATAGTAGTTGGTTCTGTTATTTTAGAGTTAGAGGAAGATAACAATAAAATAAAGAATATTCAAAGTGATGATTTCTACAACAACCACATATTAAAACCCACAGAAGAAATCAATCAAAACATCAAAGACTTTTTCAAAGACAAAAATAAAAATATCATCAAACTCCCTGAACTCATCACAGATACAACTGAGCTTGGACGTTGGATAGAAAAAAAACAGAGGGATGCTAATCTAAACCAAGAATATGTTTATGAAGTAAGTCAATCAAAAGGACTAAAGTATGATATATTTTTTGCATTTCCTATGACTAATCCACCAAAAGGATGGAGTGATAAAGTCGAAAAATTTATATATGCCATTAGTAAAATGCTCTTAAATACATCAGATATTGAAAAAGTAAAACAAAAGATATTTTTTCATGCAAAAGACAAACCAATAAAAAAAGATTATACTCCTGATTTTGAACCAATTAAAGAAAGTAAATACTTCATTATGTTTGTGCCAAATGATAAGGCTGGTTCGTTTTTCGTGGAGGCTGGTTATGCTTATGGCTGTCAAAAACCATCTATATATTTGGTGCAAAAAAATCATATAAACTCAATCCCAACAGTGTTAAGCCAAATATCCGATTTTACAGGGGGTAGGGCTAAAATAATAACTTATACAGAAGAAAAAGAACTTGAATCTCAAGAACTTCACAATAGAATCAAACGCGAACTTAATGGCATTGAGGAAAAATTGAGGAAAAATAGGATATAAAAAAGGTAAATTTATTATAAGGCAATAAGATTTACCTTTTTTCCTTGAAAAAACCTACAAGGCTTTCATCAATTTGAGAGCCTTTTCAAGTTGCTCAATTGTTACTTGTCCTGTTGTTACTAAAAACATTACTGCTAAAAAAGCAATAATCACCAATAGAGTCGGATTTCTAATCTCGCTCTCATTGGTTTAATGAAAAGTATTAAACTTTGCCAAAGTTTGATACTTCTTGGACAATCTCTTACTTTTTACTTTGTAAACCTTTTTCTAAATAAAAAAATATAAAATATTGAAATAGTACAATTATTAAAATTTTAGATGCTATTTAAGTAATGCCTAAAATTGCTGTTAGCGTTACACAAGTAATACTAAAACGCAGTTGCAGTATGTTTTCACTTGCAACTCAACATTATATATTTAAGACTAACAAATTACTTATTGATAACTTAATTATCCAAAATATTTTTCTTTTTTTCAGTATTCCAATTTATGAATTATAATCAGTAATTAGATATATTGATTAGAGCCTTTGTTAGTAAGCTATTGAATTGCAAAGGAAGTTTTAAATAATTGTATTGTATTAAAAACTTAATAAAGTACAAATCTCGCATTATATTTGCAACAGAGTTCATAGCTTTCTGTTACAAAAAATGAATTCAAGACTTGGGCTATTGTATTGGTATTTCTTTGTTTTTTTATTTATATTTTCTTTGATTTTCTATTCTCCCATTGTTTTCAGCCAAACAATTAGCGGAGTAATAAATACATACGCACCTGTTACAGCTATTGGCTTCAATACAGGCTCAGGAGTAACGAACTGCACGAGTGTAAGATTAACTATAGGCGCAACTACAGGAAGTGCTACTCCATTTGCCGTAGGAGATAGAGTTTTGGTTATGCAAATGCAGGGTAGTCGCCCCAATTTACAAAACAATGCAAGTTTTGGTTCAGTGCCTATTACTCCTACGGTAGATGCTTTTTTAAGCAATGCAGGTAGTTTTGAATATAATACGATTAATGCTATTTCTGGCAGTAATATCACCCTAAGTTCTCCTCTTTTAAACAACTATGATGTCGAGGGAAGTGTGCAGTTAGTACGAGTTCCTGTATATACTATGGCAACTACCGTAGCAGCCGCAAATGTAACAGCCAGCCAGTGGAACGGAAGTTCTGGGGGAATTGTAGCCCTAATATGTACTAATACTTTGACTTTAACGGGAAATATTAGTGCCGATGGGGCTGGTTTTGCTGGAGGAGCTGCCGTAGGCGGAGGAACAAATACTTGTAGAACTAATTTTTTCTTTAACTCTGCTACGGCTCAGGGTGCGGAGAAAGGCGATGGCGTACCTATAGAAAATCCAAACTTTGCCAGAGGCAAGGGAGCATGGGGAAATGGCGGTGGTGGAGGCAATGGAGATAATAATGTGGCTAATGGTGGTGGCGGCGGGGCAAATGGTGCAGTCGGAGGCAATGGGGGGCAGGGGAATGCCTGTAATCAGGGGGGTATAGCAGGCTATGCTTTGGCACCTTCTAATACCCGAATTTTTATGGGTGGCGGCGGCGGCGGTGGCTTTGGAACAAGCGGAGGAGCTGGAGCAAGAGGGGGAGGGATTGTCCTCATCAATACACAAGATTTGGCAGGTACAGGAAATATCACAGCACTCGGAAGTAACGGGGCGAATGGAGCAAGCAATGGGGCTGGTGGCGGTGGAGGGGCTGGAGGTTCTGTGTATCTCAATATTGGTAGCGGAACAAACTCAGGGGCTAAAACAATCAATGTCAGTGGGGGAAATGGAGGAAGTGGGAATGGAAGTGGCGGTGGTGGCGGCGGCGGTGGTGGTGGTGTGATTAGAACAAATGTCATAGGTGGCACAGCAATTACGAGAACTTTGAGTGCAGGTACTGGGGGAGCAAGAGGGGGAAGCGGGACTTCTGCAAATGGTGTGAATGGCACTACAAGTACAGTCAATCAAACAAATCTTTCTATCAATACCAACCCCTCTTGTACAGCAACGATTAACGATATTGCCAGTTTGTGCGACCCCTTAGGAACATTAGGGGACGAGGCTTATCCCGCAGGAAGTTTTGGTGCAGTAACTAATACCAATGAAGTAGTAGCTACAAGTGGGGGATTTGGCAATAACTGGAACGGCATAAGGTTCAAGACAAATGTCTCTCCATGGAATACCTTTGCCCCTGGATATACTTTTAGAACTCCTGCTGGTAGCGCAATGACCACACCTTCTGATGGAGAATATGCGATTGGAACAGGCAGTGTTGGCTCTTACAGTGCAACACAATGGATTACAATTCCTGACCGTAGCAGTAATGGTTTTATGATGATAGTCAATAGCTCTTATCAGCCAAGTATCATTTTTAATCAAGACATATCAGGATTATGCGAAGGAGTCAAATACCAATTTAGCGTTTACCTCCGTAATCTCGACCCAGGGAATTTGAGGAGTTTTACCAATCAAACAGGAACAGCAGATTATGGTCCCATAGGCAGTGTTACTGATGCCCAAAAAGTTTTCTCTACTACTTATACAGGACAAGGAGGTAGCGGTAGCAGGGTTTGTCCTGATGTAGAATTTCTTATCAATGATGCCGTTGTAGCTACTACAGGACCCATTCCTAATAACTCCAACGGGCTAAATGGAGCTTCAGGAGCAAATACCCAATGGATTCAATACGGGGTTACTTTTAGAACTATTTTGGGGGGAACTGTTAATCTAAAATTGCGTAATACTGCCCCCGGAGGTGGAGGAAATGATATTGCCGTAGATGATATTTCTTTCCGTCCGTGTGGTCCTGCGGTAGGCTTAGTTACCAATGCCCCGAACTGTGTACCACCTATGATTACTGCTAATGTAGGCGCGGATTTTAGCACACCTCAGTATCAGTGGCAGAGTAGTACAGACAATGGAGCAAACTGGAGTAATATAGGCACAAATAATAATTCGTATGTTATTCCCACTCCAAGCAATCAAAATACGATTTTTAGAGTGATAGTTGCCAATTCTACCTCAAGTTTGGCTTCTGCTCAGTGTAGAATAGTTACACCAAGCATAGGAAATTTTTGTAACTTATTATTACCTGTTACCTTGCTGTATTTTGATGCAATCCAACAAGGAGAAAAAGTAAAAATAAGCTGGGCTACGGTAACCGAAGATGAAAATGATTATTTTGAGGTAGAGCGGTCAAGAGATGGGATTAATTTTACCCCCATAGGAAAAGTCCAAGGAAAGGGTAATTCTAAAATCAGGCAAGAATATGGACTTATTGATAATGCCCCTCTCAAGGACATCAACTATTATCGCCTCAAACAAGTAGATAAAGATGGCAAGACAACCTACTTCAAAATAGTAGCTGTGAATATGGACTGTTTTGATTGTGAGATTATTTCTATCTATCCAAATCCAAGTAGCTCAGGCATTTTCACCATTATACAAAATCTTGATAAGGAAGAAGGTAGAGCGTTCTCGATTACTAATGCTTTAGGAATAATTATTAGCGAAGGCAAAATAAACCAACTTAGCAATATTATAGACTTATCTTCTCAACCCAAAGGAGTTTACTTTTTTACAATAAGATTTCCTAAAGAGAATAAAGTGTATAAATTAGTAATTGATTAAAGCCATTTTATTATGAAAACTCATAACCTTAATTTCTTTTATGAAGTCTGTTTGTATATAAGAACTACATTGCAGACTGTTCTATTAGTATTTTTATCGCTATTCCTCCCATTGGTTTCAAAAGCACAAGCTACAACGACTTACACGCCTCTTGGAAAAAGCCTTCAAACTTTGCCTCTTGACACCGTTTTGGTAAAACTGGACGATGCCTCACAAGCTATGAATGGCACAAATGACGCACAAATCAAACAAGAATTGATGACGACCTTAGCTCTTGCCAAAGCTACCAATAAACCACTATACATTGCCAAAGCCAATCAGCTTTTGGCAAGTTGGCATTACCGAAGCGTTAGTTCTGAAAACAAAGATTCTATCTATCATTATGATAATCAAGCACTAATGTTTTTTCTTAAAACCAATGAAAAAGAATTGACCGCTCGTGCCTATCGAACGCTGGGTATGGATTTAGACGATATGCAAAAGTACGCCGAAGCCGAAGTCCAATATTTTAAAGGGCTAAAACTTGCCCAATCCATTGGTTTTCAGAGTGGTATCAATGCCATTCATTCTGTATTGAGTATCTTGTATTTGAATACCAAAGACTATGAATCGGCACTGAAATACTCAAAAATGGTGGTAGAAGCCTACGAAAAAGACAAAAACTATCACCCACTGATTAGGGCTTTGATTACCCAAAAC
>JALOMS010000204.1 GCA_025455345.1 Thermoflexibacter sp.
AAATCAGTCCAAAAGGTATAACCCGGATTGTAAGCATTGGTTTCTCCACCTTCAGGCATATTCAATCCAAAACCAGCAAAACCAAAAAAGTCCATAGACTCGCCAGCTTTGAAGCCAGGATACATCAAAGAAAAACCTAACAAAGCATATGTAAGTAAGCCAATACCAGGTATGAGGGTGTTTTTGAAAAGAACGTTGGTCGTGTTTTTAGAGCGAGTAAGACCAGACTCCAAAGAAGCAAACCCAAGGTGCATGATGAAGACTAAGCCCGTAGAAATCATCATCCATACATTGTTTACCGTAAAAATTGCTTGTTCCATAATGAGTTAAATTAGATTTTGATTATGAATAGATTAATATTTTAGAATTTAAAAATTGCCGCCATGCCTATAGTAGATTGGCTGTTTTTAGTAAACTTGCCATCTGCGTCCATGAACTGTTGTGCTTCTTCGTTGCCTGCGCCTAAGATTTTCTTGAAGCTATCAATTCTAAATTCAGGTTTTAGACTTAGTGCGCCTCCTGCCAACGAAACATTGCCTGTGAAAGTGTAAGTCATTACGTCAGTGCCTTCGCCATTGGTGAGCAAAGCCCTTGCGCCAGAGGTATTGTCAAAGTATTCTATGCGAGAGCCAAGCGTGAAAACATCAGAAAACTTGTAAGTAGCATACAGGTTTGCACCACCCCAATTTTTTACCTTGTCTGTGTAAGCACCTCCTTGAAATTCACCTTTTAGTGAGCCATACATTAGCCAAGCACCTAACATGAATTTTTCAGAGATTTGATAAGTTGCTACTAAGTCTAACACCCCAAACCAAGAAGTTGTGTCTTTGCCTGTTACTCTTGCATTTGCCTCATTGCCTTGGATAGTATTGAAGTAGATATTAAAACCTTCTGAGGGAGAAACAAACAACTGACCTATGAAACTTTTGCCTCTGTTATTATCATTCAGACCATCTGTGCCGTTTACTACCCCTGCCATCAAGGAAACTTTGTCGCTAAATGCGTAAGTAGCTTTCAAACCCGTGTGGTAGAAAGGGATACCTGCGTTGAACGTGTTGTTGATAGAGTAGTGAAAGTTAAGCGGAGCGTCTATGTATTCGTATCCGATGTGTGTGCCAAACTGCCCCATTGTGAAGGTTAATTTATCACTTGCCTTCAAATTGATGTAAGCCTGTTTGATGAAAAGCGCAGAAATAGTGCTGTTTGCCAATACACTACCCCATTTATAGCGAAAATCATTTCCATAGCTACCATACTCTGCGTTTGGTCCCCAGCCCACCTCGCCTACCACTTCTGCCCATTTGTTAGAGTAACTCATGCGTGTCATTAACATACCTAATTGGAACTGACCTGGGTAGCGGTCAAAACCTCTACTAATGCCCGAAGTACCCAAGTTACTTCTTGATGAAGGATTATTAAAATTCATAAAGTAGTAGGTGTCCAAATAGCCAGAGAACTTAAATCCACCTGTAGATTCTACTTTGGCAGTAGAGTCCATAATAGCCTGTGCATGGGCAGATAGACCCAAAATTGTCAAAAGTAAGATACTAAGAATGCAACGAGAAAAATGTTTCATATTAATTTAATTTTAGATAAGGTTAAAGATGTATTTTTTAGTATAAATAGATTGCAAGTTTATTTTTTAACCCATTTTATTTAAAAACATAGTTTTTAATACATATATGATTATAAATAGAACGTAAATCTTAGTAAAATGTATGTTTTTACAAAATCTGATGTAAAACTAAAACATAATTTTAAATTTTCAAAATTTTAGCCTGTTTTTTTATCTTATTTATAATAAAAAGTGTTTTATTTTAGAATAATTGAATTAAAAAAAAGGCTTATTATTAAAAAAGCTATATTTTTTATTATAATTACGTCTAAATTTTAATTAAAAAGCCGTTAAAAAGGTTTATAAAATATCTAATTTGAATATACTCTGACTTTTTATGATATTGTCAAGATTTGATAATAAGCAATAATACTAAAATGGCAGATTGTGTTAAGGAAATGTTGAGCTTTGCTGCTAATAGTTAAAAAAATGCTATCTATGAATAGATGTTATCTAAAAATTTAAAAAAGTTAGACTCAAAACTACCAAATTATCCTTACCTTTGAGGCGTTTTTTATTTTGTAAAAAGATGGCTGAAAACAAGTTTTCTATTAAAGAATTCGTTACTCATTTGCTTTTATTTTGTTGTATTATTGCTTTTTCTTTTCTTACTGAGCATTATTACAAAAAAGAATTAGAGAAAGCGTCTTATAACAGTTTTTCTATACCTACTCAAGTAAGTATGGACTTGTTTTCTATCTACCATGATGCAGTTACTCGTCATTATTACTCTACACAACAAGTTCGTATCTCTTCGTTCCCAATTTCTATTATTCCTTTTGCTGAGATAAATAACCATTATTTTTATTTATTAAAACAATATGTTTTATTCCAAGACGCTTATTTAAGTCATTCATTTATCTATTCATTCTCTTTTAAGCGTTATATTAAGTATTGCATACTTATCATTTGATAATCATTTCATCTTTATTTTTTACTATTTAGACTGATTTAGCCTTACTAAACCTTAGTAAGGTTCTCTCTATTTTTTATCAATCAATAGTGTTCAATAAAGGCTATTCTTAATTGACTTATTTTTATTATTATCTAATTGATTATCAAAATACTAATTGTTTTAATTATGAAGTTTAAAAATGTTATTTGTAGCTATATTTTAATTTTGTTTTTATATTTCTCGTCTTTTACATTTGCCCAAACAGTTACTATCAAGTCCGATTCTTCAGCAAATCAAAAAATGATTAAAAAAGAGAAAGGCTTATTAAATTTTAACTTAGGGGAGGCAAAACTTTCTATCAATGCTTATGCAGATTTTGGCTATGTGGTGGGACCGCAAAGCACTCGCAAGTTTTATGACTACATTTCTGGCGATACTCTTACCCAGTTTGGGCGCAGAGATTACACCAGTTTTCCCCTGTATGCCAATCAGTTTTCTTTGGCTTATACCTACTTGCAAGCGCAGTACGAACTAACCAACAAGTTTCGTTTTCGTGTGGCACTTCACGCAGGGCATATCGTAGATGCGCTTTACTATGGTGAAAATCCTTCGCTAAGAAATGTAAGAGAAATTGCGGCTTATTATTATTTCAATGATAAATGGGCATTGGAAGCGGGGATTTTCCCTTCTTATTTTGGCTTTGAAATCGTGCTTAACAAAGAAAATCTCCACGCCACGCGCGCCTACATTGCGGACTATACGCCTGATTATGAGGCTGGTGCAAGATTACATTATTTTGTCAATAAATACAATACCTTGCGCTTTATGTTACTAAACGGCTGGCAGGAAATCAAGGAAGAAAATGGAAGAAAAGCACTCGCCTTCGTATGGAGTGTGAACAAACCTAACAAAATAGTGGGCGATTGGAACGTTTATCTGGGCAATGAGTTTGACCCACTGACCCAAAAGGGCAAAATCAGGCATTACCACAATGCCTACTACAAAATTTGGGTAGGTAAAAAGTGGATAGTAGCACCAGTGATAGACTATATCATGGAACAAAAGCCTATCAACGGCGCAGGAAGTGGAAGAAGCTGGAATTTTGTGGTTGCGCCTGCTTTTTCCTTGCGCTACGCGGTTACGCCTAAGCATGGTGTTGCCGCACGTTGGGATTACGTCTATAATCCTATGGATATTATTCCTGAATTGAGAACTAATACGCCAAATGGCTGGCAATCCAACGCTTTTACTTTGACATTAGAGTATCTGCCAATCCCACAACTTACTTTTAGGGTGGAAAGCAAATATGGAATCAACAAAGATGCTGTCTTTAGAGGAAGATTGAATGAGCCTGTGCGCGAAGACTGGTACGGAATCGCAAGTTTTTCCTTTCATTTTTAAATGTAAAATAAGTATTAAAAATGATATAAATCTTGTAAGTTTATTGGTTTACGGAATTATATACTTATTAGGTGTCGAAACTATCAATACAATCTCAATACATTTATAATCAATATTTTGTATAAAATTGTTTAAATGATAATTTATTGAAAATAAATACTGCGCCCATTAAGAGATAATTCCGTAAATTTGAAGATATTATCAAAATTAGAATAGGTATGGGTAGGCAAAAAAAATACATTGTTCCTATTTTCACTCTGGTCAGTTTGTTGTCTTTTCTTTTTATTCGCAGGCAAAATGATACCTATCAATTGCATGAAATAATGAAAGAAGGGCAAATGCTAAGTACCAAAAGTTTTGTGGATAGTTTGAGTTTTTCTTTTGATAATAATTTGATTATCTTGGACATACCATCTCATAATCTGGGAATCAAAAAGTCAGATAAAATATACCACTTTTTAGTAGATACTGGTAGTCCTTGCTTTTTTTCCGAAGAGCTAATAAAAACATTGGGGTTAGAGCAGAAATGGATTTTACCTTTAGGCATAGATGATGATGAGGAAGGTCGTGAAAGAACAGACCTTTTTACTGCTCAAATCAAATTACAAAACCTTGTTTTCCAATTTATTACAATAGGGAAGTTATCTAAAAATAAGGAGAAATTATTGTCCAAACAAACCAAGACTCATATTCATGGCATTATTGGAGCTAATCTTATGCAACATTGCTTGTGGCAGATTGATTATGTGCAGAAAAAAATTTATTTGTCTAATCAATTGGATTTTCTTCCTAAAGCTAAGAAAAAATACAGCACTACTTTTATAAGAGATATATGTCGCCGACCCTGTATTTACCTTACTATCAATCACTTCCCGCGTAAGCCTATGGCTATATTGAGTACAGGGAATCCTCATAGCATTGTACTTAATCAGACATTCAAAAGCCTTAGAAACGCAATGTTGTACAATAAAATAGATACTAAGGAAATTGAGAATGCGCGTTCTCTGATAATTGGGGATTTGCAAGTACAAGATGTTCCTACTTTCTTCGAGGGCAAACTAAAAAATTACTTAGGGAATGGTTTTGGGGGGCAATATACCATAACGATAGATTGGAAGAGTAAGCGAATATGGTTTGGAGAAAAATAAAAGTGAGATGAGTCCTTAACAAAACATCTCACTTTAATTTGCGACTAACACTCTGCGAAGCTAAATTTTTCCCCTTTGCAAAGATGAAAATCACAACAATATATAGGTTTTCACTGAATTTTTCTTAAGATTTAACATTTTATTTGCTATTGCGCTCTTTGGGGAGTTCTATGACAAACTCTGTACCTTTACCGACCTCGCTATTTACCTTGATTTGTCCTTCCATGCGCTCAACCAAAGTTTTAATAATAGAAAGCCCCAATCCTGTGGAACTTTCGCCAGCAGTTGGTCTTGCTGAAAGTTTCTGGAACTTTTTAAACATCTTCTTTTGGTCTTCTGGGCTAATGCCAGGTCCTTCGTCTTTGATAGAAATAGAAACGATATGTGAGTTTTCGATAGCAGTGATATAGATATTTTTGTCTTTGGGTGAAAACTTGATGGCATTAGACACCAAGTTGTCCAAGATACGAGTCAGATAGCTACGGTCAGCGTCTATGATTTTGGTATTTAGCTGATGGTCAAAGTGTAGTTGTATGTGTTTATTTTCTGCTTGTTGTTTATAGC
The DNA here is from genome assembly GCA_025455345.1 of Thermoflexibacter sp. Taxonomy (GTDB): domain Bacteria; phylum Bacteroidota; class Bacteroidia; order Cytophagales; family Thermoflexibacteraceae; genus Thermoflexibacter. The sequence goes on from JALOMS010000204.1 coordinate 5,624, forward strand.
TACTTACTACGGGCGTGAGGAAAGTCTCTAAGTCCAGTTTTTCCCAATTGATAGCTTCTGGTTTTTGCTGTTCTATGGCATTGATGTCGAGCAGGTCTTCTATGAATTTTTTACCCTCGAAGGCTACTTTGCGAATCATCTGCACAAACTCGTCTTGCTCTTCATTCAAATCTCCCAAGTTAGGCAAAAGTTGGGCGGCACCAGCTATCTTGTTAAGTGGGGCTTTCAAATCGTGAGCTACAATATTCATCAGGCTATTTTTCTCTCGGTCTAAATCTTCTAATCGAGTATTTTTGCGCTCTATTTCTTCTTTCTGAGCGACTAATTGGGTATTTTGTGTTTCTATTTGTAATTTTTGTGTTTGTACTTGAGCAAGAATTTCTGCCAATTCCTTCTTTTGCTTATCTAAGCGTCTGGAAAGAAGGAATAAGAAAATAGCGGCACCCGCAAAAACAAGAGCAATGACGGAAAATAAGATAATTTTATTGCGAAAGTCCCTTTCAAGAAGGGCTTTTTCTTCTTCTAATTTTTGTTTTGCAGCCTCCAATAAATCTGCCTCGATTTTCAAGTATTTGAGAGAATCAGCTTTCAAGGCAACTAATGATTGCAATTGAGTCAGTACCAAGCCTGATTGTTGTTGTATTTGGCTATAAGCCTTTTCATTGCGAGCCAAAGTTTCTTTTAGATTATTCAATACTTCTAAATATCGTTTTCTTTGGTCTGTTGAAAGTGTTTTATCATTATTAATTTTACTTTCTATTCGGATGATTTCCGCTTTTATCCTTTTATTTTTTTCCTCTAATAATGTTTGCGTCCTTGTAAACTCCCCCGCCAATTTCCCAAAATCATCTTTTAGATTGTTATCATTTTTTACTATTTGGGTTTCTAACTTCTTTAAGTAAATAAATCCAAAACTACCATCATAATCATTACCTGTTTCTTGATAATCTCCCGATATTATAGGTCTTATTTCTTTACCTGTTGGTTTTGTAAGTCTGATTTTTCCTTGGCTATCTGTAGTATAAGAAGTTCCATCTACAATAAGTTTTAGATTAGCTAAAGGTTCTCTACCCCTATAATTTTCCAGATAAAAAGTATATTGAGTGATACCTTCTTCTTGTTTTGGAAGTGTCTGAACTATCTTTTTAGGTTCTCTATAAGTGATAGAAAATCTGATAGTTCCATTGCTTTGTGGTGGTTCTAATTTAATATCATTTTTAGCAATTGCTTGTCCTTTGACTTCAAAACGACTATCTTGGGTGATGGATTTGCCTTGTGGAGTATGAATAGTAAACTTGCCTGTACCTGCGGTAATTACACTTTCATTATAATCTAAGAATTTTACAGGGGTATTGCTCATCAAGCGACCAGATTCATCATAGAGCGTTCCTGCGTTTTCTTGTGTATCCCACATCATTACATTAACTTCCTTATTATCTGGGCTGATAGAGGTAGATTTAACACTTTTCCCTTTTTTGATAAAGGTTAGTTGGTTTATATCAAAATTCGCTCTATTTTCTACTTGGATTTTGACTCTGCCTGAAGCATCAGTTTTTCTATCCAAGGGACTATTAGGAAGGCGAATAATTACATCTCTAAGAGGTGCATTCTTCTCATCAGATACCTTAATAGTGATTTCAGCTCCACCCTGACTATAGATAGGATAAACTCCCAAAAGTACAATAAAGGAAATAGTCGTTATTATCAAACGACCTAAATGATAAAAAGATTGTTTAAAAAATTGATATTGAGTATTTAGGAACTTCATTTGTCTGTTATAAAAACCTTTCCTGATAAATCAACTTTAAAGTATTATTTTGCTCAAAAGTACAAATAACTATCTTTTATATAGATAATTTCAAAAATTTTTAAAAATTTTTATGTGGGGGTTTCCTAATCTTTAATAAATACAAAATTAAAAAATAAATAAATTGTTTTGCATTACTCATTTTATTATAAGTAAATGTACAAAAAAAATGTAAAAAGCTGAATTTTTGACAAAAAAATTTGAAATAAGACCATAAGCCATGATTATTTTCAAGGCTATGGTCTTTGTAAATGCTATTTTTTGGGTTTTTTAGCGTCTATGAGTTTTTTGAATACAGTCCAACTTGTCTCATTAGGACGAGTATCTTCTAAAGGAGGCGCAGTAACATACGCTGGATAGTTAGT
>JALOMS010000205.1 GCA_025455345.1 Thermoflexibacter sp.
AATATCATGCAACTCAACAAACAGGAATTGAGAAATCTAAGAGGTGGAGAAATGGCAATGATTTTTCAAGAACCTATGACATCGCTCAATCCTGTGTTTACTTGCGGAGAGCAGATTACAGAAGCTATTATTTTACACGGGCAGGCTTCTTCTTATAAGCGCGCTAAAGAAATCACCCTTTCTCTTTTCGAGCGCGTCAAGTTACCAGAAAGAGCTTTTTATGCTTACCCACACGAACTTTCTGGAGGGCAAAAACAGAGAGTAATGATTGCAATGGCTTTGTCTTGTCAGCCTTCCTTACTCATCGCTGATGAGCCTACTACGGCTTTGGACGTTACTGTCCAAAGGGAAATCTTACAAATACTCCAAGAACTCAGAGAAAAACAAGAAATGTCTATCTTGTTTATTACCCACGACTTGGGGGTAATTGCAGAAATCGCAGATACGGTTATGGTGATGTATAATGGGAGAATTGTAGAGAAAGGTTCTGTATTTGAGATTTTTTCTAATCCTAAACACCCCTATACCAAGGGGCTACTCGCTTGTCGTCCGCGATTAGATATTAAGCTAAAAGTGTTGCCCGTAGTCAAAGACTTTATGGAAACGGACAGAGATGGTAATATTATGGAACTGTCGGATACCAAGTTCAAATCTGTGGGACAGGCAATCATGTCTAATTTCCAAAGCCTTCAAGAAATAAAAAATCGCCAGATACGCTTGACCTCCCAAGAACCGCTTTTGCAGATAAAAAACTTACAAGTCCATTTTGTAGAAGAAAGAAATTGGCTTGGTAAGGTAAAGAAAGTAAAAAAGGCAGTAGATGGGGTAAGTTTTGATGTATATCCCGGAGAAACCTTAGGACTGGTGGGCGAATCAGGATGTGGAAAAACTACTTTGGGGAGGAGTATTCTTCACCTGATAGAGCCTACGGGCGGCGAAGTCTATTTCCAAGGGCGAAATATTTCACACATAGCTTCTAAGGAAATAAGAAGTTTAAGAAAAGATATACAAATTATCTTTCAAGACCCTTACTCTTCCTTGAATCCTCGCCAAACCATAGGAGAGGCTATCATAGAGCCTATGCGCTTGCATGAGATTGGTGAAAACGATAAAATCAGAAAAGAAAAAGTATTTCACCTACTCGAAACGGTAAACTTAAGTGCTACGTATTTTAATAGATATCCTCACGAGTTTTCAGGTGGGCAACGCCAGCGTATTTGTATCGCTCGTACTTTGGCGATTCAACCCAAATTTGTAATATGTGATGAATCTGTATCTGCCTTAGATGTATCCGTACAAGCCCAAGTATTAAATCTTTTGAACAAACTTAAAGAAGAGTACAATCTGACTTATATATTTATTTCTCACGACCTTTCTGTTATCAAATTTATTTCAGATAGGGTAATGGTCATGCAAGATGGAGTAATCGTAGAAAGCGGTTTTGCAGAAGATATTTACACGCACCCGAAATCTGAATATACCAAAAAACTATTAGACGCAATCCCTAAAGGTACGCCAGAAGATATTAGGAAGGCTATGCTTAGGAAAAAGAAACAAACACAAAAGATAGCTTGAGACGCGACAAAAGATATATTTTCTAATGCTAAAATTATAAATTGGTCAAGAAAAGCATAGTATCTACTCCATCAGCATAGTCTTGTATATGAGGACTTTGTGCCTTGCCAAACTCAATCATAGAGGGAAATCGTTCACGGTCTCCTACCATACATTGGATACTCTCGGCTCGCTCTGCTAACTGCTCATTCAAATGAGCGATGTCTGCGTATTTCTCATAATGTAAAACGGAAATAGGAGAAAATAAGGAGGGATTTTCTGCTAAAATCAAAAAGCCATTGTCCAAGTGTGTTATTCTATCGATTAGATAGATAGACTTGTTATAGTCATAATTATTAACATATTTATGATGCTCAAATACTTTTTGAAAGTGCTCTATATTTTCAAAAAAATAATTAAAATTATAGCTTTCAGGAACATATATTTTTGTAACATTCCTACACCCCAAGCCAAAATAAGTAAAAATGTCTGTGCCTAATTGGTGGAGTTGATTACTCGTTTCTTCTCCATGCAATACGGCTACTGAAGTGCGATTTTTACGAATAATGTGAGGATATTTCTTAAAATAATACTCAAAATAGCGTGCAGTATTATCGCTACCCGTAGCTATAATTGCGTCAATATTTTTAAGTTGCTCAACGGTATATATGCGTTCTTGGAGGGCTGGGGCGATTTCTAAAAGCAATTGGATAATAAATTTCATTAGTACGCTGTCCTGAGAACTAAGTTTAGCATATAATATATGCCCACTTACCAATACGCAAATAAGGTCGTGTATGCCTACTAAAGGAATATTACCTGCCATTACTACTCCTATTTTTCTGATTTTTGTGGTTTCCGTATAGCTTTCTGCCCACTTTTGGAAATTATCTTCTGAAAGGTAATGAATAAGCCCTTGTAGGGCTAATCGGACATTGGTAGGAGTGAACCAACTATTTTCATTTTGGCATTGCAAACAAAGCTGTTCTAATTGCTCATCTGTAAGTTCTTGTATCCGTATTTTTAGGGTAAGAAATACTTGTATAATCTCTTTTTTACTCATTGATAGCTTATCTATTGCCTTCGGATTTAGAACTTTTGAGTGTAATCTTTACGGTATTGATACGTTTTCTGTCAGTGGTCATCACTGTAAAGATGAAATCGCGATAGCGTTTTTTCTCTCCTACTCTTGGCATTCGTCCAAAGAGTTCTAACAGCAAACCCGCTAAAGATTCGCTTTCGCCTTTGACTTCATTAAAATAGTGAGAATCTATGCCTAATAACTTGCAAAAATCATGTATAGAAGTTCTGCCTTCGAAGGTATAATTCGAGCTGTCGACCTTGTCAAAAGCTAAGTCTTTGGTATCAAATTCGTCATTGATTTCTCCAATGATTTCTTCTATAATATCCTCTAAGGTGATTAGACCGCAAGTGCCTCCGTACTCATCTACTACGACCGCCATGTGTACCCTTTTGGATTGGAAGTCGCGCATAAGGTCATCTATTTTCTTGTTTTGGGGAATAAAATAAGTATCTTTTCTGATGATACTTCTCCAATCAAAGTCGCTTTCTTGTTGTAAATAAGGAAGGATATCTTTGATATATAATATTCCCTCAATTTTATCCAAATTATCACGATAAATAGGTACACGTGAATAGCCAGTATGATTAATAGATTCTACCAATTGGGCAAAGTTCATATTTATATCAAAGGCACTAATATCTATGCGCGAACGCATGATTTGTTTGGCGGAGATAGTTCCAAAATTTACTATGCCTTTCAATATTTCTTTTTCTTCCATAGAAGTTTCATCACTATTTGTCGTCATTTCTAATGCCTCGTGCAACTCATCTACGGAAACTTTATAACCTTCTTTTTTTATTAATTTCTCTATGAGTGCGCCCATCTGCATCAAAATCCAAGAAAAAGGAGTCAGCACACTATTCAAAAAAGTCATAGGTCCAGAGGCAAATCGAGCTACTAAAAAAGATTTTTGACCTGCGATTACCTTGGGCATGACTTCTCCAAAAAATACAATTAATACAGTAACTAACATCGTCAAAATAACTACTTCTAAGCCTTGACCATTTTGCTCATCTATCACCCCTAACATGAGGTAATTGGACAAAGTAGCAATACTTACATTTACCAAATTGTTCATAATGAGGATAGTAGCTAAGAGTTTATTAGGATTGTCCAATAGTTCGGCAATACCTCTATCTGCTTTGGTAGCACTACTGCGACAATTGAGGAGCTGTTGGGGGGTAAGAGAAAAAAAACTTAATTCAGAGCCAGACATAAAAGCGGAGGCTCCAAGTAATAAGATAATTACCAGAATACCAATAGGGAAAACTACCCATATTTCGCTTGGCGACATAGTGAGTAGTTGGATAAACAAATGTGTACTATAAGTGTCCAATGTTACTTTATATTAAATTGTCATATACTAAAAATTAATTAGTTTTAGGTCAGAAATTTGTCTGACACCTCAAAGGTGTCAGGCAAATTAATAAAAACCACTTTTGATTGAGTATAAATATTCGCTTTTATTAAAATAGGCGTTGTTTTGTAAACATCAATCCATTTTAATAAAATACTAAAAAGGCAAATCATCAGATTCTGGTGGAGGAGCATCTTCTGCTACCTTGCTCATACTGGTATTTTTAATTGCATAAGGGGGTTCTTCTGTTGGTGGAGGAGGGTAGTTACTACCACTACCGCCACCACTACCACCTTTGGGAGTAAGCATATTCATTGTATCAGCCACGATTTCAGTGAGATACTTTTTTACCCCATCTTGTTCGTAGCTTCGTGTAGTGATTTTGCCTTCTATATACACCTTGTCTCCTTTGTGAAGGTATTTTTCGGCTACATCAGCCAATCCTCTCCACAACACAATGTTGTGCCATTCTGTTTTTTCCTGAAGATTACCTTCTTTGTCTTTATACCGTTCTGAGGTCGCCAATGAAAATGTAGCCACTGCTACCCCATTCTCTAACCTCCTCACTACTGGGTCTTTACCCAAATTGCCCAAGAGAATTACTTTATTTACCATAGTGTTTATATTTGAGTAAATTTAAACTACAAAATTAAAAAAATTATCACCTATGAAGTGTTAAATATAGGTAAAACTTACAGATTTAAAAATTTTCTTTCAAATAATTTACGATTAAAGTGGGTTTAGGCAAATGATGAACCTCTGAAAGTGTATAGAGTTTTAGCTGATGTGCATTGATAATCGAATCAGCAACCTCCTTAGCATTAATTTTCAGATGTATAAATCTTGCAGTTATTTGTTGGTGTGTGAGGATATGTTTGTATTGTTTTGATTCATTGATGATGATTATTTCTTTTAAAATAGGGGATTGTCCATTTACAGGATAATTGCTCCTCATACTGATTAGCCCTACTTCCTTCAGGTGGTCAAAAATATCCGTAAGTAGGGAGGCTTGTGCCGTATCCCCTTCTTCTACTAAGGCAAAATCATACAAACCTTGCCAAATATCTCCTTCTTGACGCACTTTCATCATCAATTTGTTGTCATATTCCAAGACCAAATAATTGAAACTACGGTATTTGGTCTTAATATTCTTTATTTTGATGGGCAAGATTGCTTGTTTTTTATTGGCAAAAGCGAGGCATTTCTCTACAAATATGCAAGAAGGGCAGTCAGGAGCGGAAGGTTTACAATGTATTGCCCCAAATTCCATCATTGCTTGATTGTATTGCGCGCTTTTACCTTTGGGAAGTAGGATATTTGCCAATTCATTAAAGATTTTTTGTCCTTTGCTACTTGCTATATCTTCTTCTATGCCAAATACTCTTGCTAATACTCTGTAAACATTGCCATCTACTACGGCTACATCTTCGTCAAAAGCAAAGGAGGCAATTGCCGCCGCCGTATAGCCTCCTACTCCTTTGAGTTGGAGTATTTCTTTATAATTAGTTGGAAAATAGCCCCCATATTTTTCTACGATAAGTTTTGCGCTATGGTGCATATTGCGCGCACGGGAATAATACCCCAACCCCTGCCAAAGTCGTAAGATTTCCTGCTCTTCGGCATTTGCCATATCTACAACCGTAGGGAAGGCTTCAACAAACTTCAAATAATACGGAAGACCTTGATTTACTCTTGTTTGCTGTAAAATAATTTCTGAAAGCCAAATCAAATAAGGCTCTTTGGTTTGTCGCCAAGGCAGGTCGCGCTTGTGCTTTTCATACCACTGTATTAGCTTTTCTGAAAAGATAGATGCTTGTATGTCCAATCAGGTGTGATTTTAGTCTTAAACCTAAAGTTTATGATAATATTTTCATTATAAGGCTTTTACTTTGGCTTATACAAACTCTTTTTCTACTTTGAGTTTATACTTGCTTGCCATGATTTCTATCAAAGACTCTACGCCATCAGTAAGCGGAAAAACTACAGGAACTCCAAGTTCTGCTTGATACTCATCTTTATAGCGTAGGGCTTGTGCTTTGGAAAGTCCATCTCCATTGAGCGTAATTGCCAATGTTTCGACTCCAAACATTTTGATTAGCTCTACTTCGCTCTGAAGGGAAGGAATCATAATAGGCATTTCTTCTGTGTCGTGATAATATTCTCTGGAGGGTTTGTGCTGTAAGATTACACCATTGGCTTGGGCAGAAATCAGAAATTCTGCTCCGCACGGTCCGATAGGATTGCGTAGCGAGGACTGTCCCTCCATAAAAATCAATTGGGGAGATGCCTCTTTATAACAAGACACGACTGCGTGTTCTAATTCTCCTGTAATAAAGTCATTAACAGTAGCGTCTAAAATAAATCCATATCGATTCCCCAGCATCCAGCCCGTCTGTCCTGTGTAAATCATTTCCGCTCTGAGTCCCATGAGATTGGCTGTTTCGGTAAGCAAGGAACACGTAGTTCTTTTTCCTATTGCGCTATCTGTCCCCAATACTGCGATTTTAGGCGTTTTGACCTGACGAATCTTGCCAGTCCAATTATGTAGCTCTGACTTGGCTTTAGGCTTGCGAATGTCTATCAGTGATACTTCACAGTCTTTTGCCAAGCTAACAATTTCGGGCATATCGTTCAGAAACTGATGTAATCCATTGACTACTGACATTCCAGACTGTATTGCCGCCTTGATGATAGGAACGATTTCTTTGGGGATTTTGCCACTGGAAAAAGCAAGCCCAATGATAAAATAATCAATTTTCTCATCAAGCATATTCATCGCTGTTCCTATACTATCATAAATAGGAATACTCGGCACATTCCCCCCTACCACATCTCTTAGCTCCATGCCCGCAAATTTGTGGTCAATGATAGCCAATATTTCGTATCTCTCTGTGCCTCTGATTAGTCCATGAGCAGTTTTGGCAAATTCTGTGTTTAGCAACCCATGGGTAAGGACTATCGCAGTTCCGTCCATAAAATTGATTTGGTTTAAAAGTATTTGATTTGTTATGAAGTAATACAAACCATATCCCTTATTGATTTTTATGCAACAAATCTTACATATTATTATAAACTCAATTACAAATATAATGTTTTATTTATTTTTTTGCAAAAAATAATGAAATAGCTGAAAATACATTTAGCACGTGTGGCTGTTTTTGCCAAAATCCAATAGAAAATCAAGAATATATATTTTTGTCTAAACACTGAGAAATTCACATTATCAGTTGATTATGTAAAAAATTGTAATAAAAATGAGGAAAAGCTATTATTTTTCAGAATCTATATAATTTTGCATTTGTTCTTTGCCATTATTAATCTGAAAAACTACTGAACACTATGAATAAACTTCTCTACAAATTACTCAAAGAGAATATATTAAGATATAGCTTGTTGTTAATCATTCTCCTTTTTTTGATAGGTAATGCCTTTGCTCAGTCAGACCAAGAGCTAAAAAACTCCTATATATATGGCAAACAACTGATAGCGGAAGGGAAATACAATCCTGCCAAAGAGGTCTTTTACAAGCTTACCCAAACCTTGCCTAATAATATTTATGAGAAGCATGCTTATTATTTTTATGCTTTAGCCTCATACCAAACAGGTGATAAGAAAATAGCAAGAACTTACCTTCAAAAATTAGTAGATGGTTTACCTTCTTTTAGCCAAATAGATGAAGCTAAATATTTGTTAAGTGCTATTCTCGCCGAGTCTGGTGAGCATAAACAAGCCATAGAAATCCTCAATATGATTAAGCAAAACTCTTTCAAAGAAGATATTATCAATCAAAAAAAAATCAGCGCAACTCTACCGAAGAGCGCGTACTCCTCGAAGATTTGTCAAAAAAATACAATTTACAGGGAATAAGTAAAAACAAAGTATTAGAAAAACCTATTTTAAAACCAGCGTATAATATTGGTCTATTTTTCCCTTTTTTGATTAAAGAAACTTCTCCTTATAGCCCTGTGCGTCGCTATCAGTTCGTTTATGATATGTATGAAGGCATGAAGATTGCCAAAGAAGAATTGGAGAAAGAAGGCATAAAAATCAAATTCTATGCCTTTGATACAGAACGCAATGATACCACAATCCGCCAATTAGTACAAAAACAAATGAATAGTGAGATAGATTTGATTATTGGTCCTATGTATCCTCATAATATCAAAAGTCTGTCCGCGCTCTCGGAAGCAAAAAAAATCAATATTGTGAATCCTTTTGGCAATGATGCAACTATCCTCCAATCCAATCCATATACTTTTACCGCAGAGGCTACTTACCAGACAGAAGGAGTGAAAACCGCAGAGTTTGCCATGAAAAACTTTGCGGGCAAGAAAGCATTTGTCTATTATGGTCGCAATTTGGAAGATTCATTAAGTGCGTATTCGCATAAAGAAACTTTGGAAAAGGCTAATTATCAAGTGCTTATTCGCTCAATTAATAGTAAAAATATTTATCAGAAATTTGTGAGTGATATTAACAGCATTTCTAAGACAGATACAGCGCATCTATTTATTAGCTCCAAAGAAGAATCAGTAGCACTTAATTTACTTGGCGCAACCCAAAGTGCGAGAAAAATCTTCCCTATCATAGCTCCAGATACATGGTTGAGCTTTGAACAGATTCCATACGAAAAATTCCAATTTTCGGGAGTATATTTTTTTGCTACAAACTTCATTCGGACAAATAGTCATTCCAAAAATTTTAAGAAAGAATACATTACACGTACCAATATGATACCCTCAAAGTTTGCTTATCTGGGTTATGAGATGATGTATTATTTTGGGAAGGTACTTGCTAAACATGGTGTTAATTTCCAAGACGCTATCAAACTCCAAAGCTATGATAGAGGAAAAATGATGATTGGCTTCGATTTTACGAACAGTAATGATAATCAAAGTATTGCCATTAGCAAATTTACAGATGGTGTTTTAGAAATAGTGAATATCCCAATCATAAGCATAGAAAGCCTGCAAGATGAGGATACAGATTAGGGTGCTTGTTTTGATTTGTTTTGTAAATAAATCTGCCAAATAATCTGCCAATGATAGATAATATCCTTGTACGCTTGCCCAAGTCTGTACTGAGCATCATAAATGTGGGCAGGCTCTGAAGCTACCCCATTTAACTCCATGATTTTTAGATTGTTACCTGTGTAAAGGTCTTCGAACTTTTGTACTTTCAGGTCAAATCTGCCATAATAAAACCCCTGAATAGGGATACTAATTTTATCAAAAATAGTATGTATCTCTTTTTTTATCAAGTCATTACGGTTGATAAATTCCGTTCCACGACAGTGATTTCCGATAGGTTCTATGAGAATCTCTTGTTTATCAAGGGGGATTTCTTGAAGGCGTTGGGGCATTTTTTGTTTGAGTCGCTCTAACTGAAATCTTGCTCTTGTATTTTGAGATAGCAACTCATAAATGCTTGATTTTCCATCACCTATAACCGTTAAAAACTTTTTCATGGTAATAGATGTAACTCTGCCGCATGGCTCATTGGGGAGTCTATAATACATCACCCCCAATTCTATGGGATAATCTATGTATTCTTGAATGATAAAATCGTTTTGTACGGTACTCAAATACGACTTAAGAGAGGCAACATCTGAAATTTTTTCTACTTGATTCCCTCTTTCTCCCACATTGGGTTTCATAACAATAGGAAAATCTATGTTACTTTTTTTCATGTAAGCAAGAATTGTATGCTCATTGATTTCATTGCCCTCATATTCAAAAAATAAGGTCTTGGGTTTGAACTCGTTGGCTATTCCGTTCAAAATATCGATTTTTGATTCACCAACTAACCCACCTAACTCCATGCTTGGATTGACAAAGGAAATAAATGTGAAAGAGCGAGCTTGGAGAGCATACCACAAAAAACGTGGCAAAAGAGGTAAATAAAATACCCACCAAGTCCAATACTCGAACTTGAAAAGTTTGATGAGAAAAAGAGGTGTATGGAATTTCACAATTCAAGAAATATAAAATACTAAGGCAAATGATGGTTTTTATTGTTGTTGCATATTTTGATATTGTACCGTAGAATAAGCTACTCCAAAATCTTTATCTAATTGGATATCAGGAAAATGATTCATTACAGCCATTTTAATAATGGCTAAATGGTGAATCGTATGTTCTAAGTTATAAGCCAATTCGCGATAAAAAGTAGTAGAAATATGCTGTACATCTCCTCTCTCGTTGAGGCTAAAAGAAAGCAACATTTCCTTATTAGACGTAGTTTTCTCCAATGATTCTATCAATTTTTCTATCTGATTTTTTGCATAATCTTTATCTATCTCGGTTTGGTGGTCTCTGCGACGTGCGTCATAGTTCACAATGACTTGGTCGCTAACGTAACTATGAAACAAATGTTGGTAAAACTCAATAATGTGTCTTAAATGCTTGCCAATTGTATTGCCCGACAGAATAGACAAATGAACAGAATAATGGGTATTTTCTATCAAGTCCATGAATTCTACCAGTTGCTGGAGCATTACTTTGTTTGTGTGTTGTAAACTCATCTTTATTCTTAAAGTTAAGTATTTATAAAATTATAAGTTACTTGATAAATTAAGTAAGCCTGCATTTTTATTGTAAAAGATGCTTTAGCGTATTTAATTCATTATCAAATGCTTGCACACCCTGAAGGATATGCTACATTGTCAATTTGATTTGCTCACTTACTTATTTTAATTAATTGACCGTTAGCACAATTTTGATAGTCGCATTATCGCTCATTATCCAACTACTTCCTCCTACTCCGTAATCTCTACGATTAATGGTGAATTGTCCTGTAAAAGTGGCAGAATTAGGGTTTTCGATAAAAGTAAATGGAATTTTTATCTCTTTAGTAACTCCTTTGAGTGTAAGGTCAAAAATTCCTTCATAGCTACCATCTGCTAACTTAGTGATTTTTTTTGATTTCATGCTGATTTTGGGATATTTTATTACATCAAAATAGTCAGGCTTTTTTAGATGATTATCCCTACTTGTGATGCCTGTATCAATAGTTTTGGTTTCTAAACTCGCCTCTATTTTTGTATCTTCTACATTATTTTTGTCAAAGAGAATAGTAGCTGTTACTGTCCCAAAAGCACCATCTACTGTAAGTCCTGCGTTTTTGATTTTGAAGGTTACAGCCGAAGTCTGTATCTGCCATTGCTTTTGTGCGAAAAGCGGGTTGAAACAAAATAATAATCCTAATAATGCTAAAATACGAATATTTTTCATTTTGATTACAAAGTTAAGGTGTGAAAATAGCCAGTTGAAAGGTCAATTATTATCCACTTTTTGTTCAGTTTGTCTTTTGAATAGTTAGATAGCTAAGTAGTTTTAAATACAACTATCTAACTGCCTAACCATATTCTACATTCATTCCAACTTATCTATACGGCGAAAATGTAATAGCAATCATGGGTTGGAAAATCTTAGCTCGGAAACGGTCATTGTCCAAAACTAATTTTCTGGAAGCGGTATATTCACCAAAAATATAACTTACTCCTCCTCTAATAGCCCACTTAGGATTAATCCAATACCGCAGATAAAATTGGGAGTTTAGACTTCCTCTGTCGTTGTCGCCGACCAACAATATATTACCAGACGTAGGTTTTGCCATTTCTTGAGAAGGTGTACGTCCTTGGCTACGTGCAGTAAACATTCCTTTTTGCTCACCCCCAAAGGTGAATCCTAAGGCATCTATATTAAATCCAAATTCCAATTTTTCTGTAAAAGCATATTGCAAATTAATGGTAAGGTTCAATGCGTTTAGCTGTGTACTACTCAATTTGAGTGTGTCTAAATTTTTTTCACCTCCTGAAGTCAAGTCCGCAGGAGCGGTAATATATTCTAAATCACTCCCAAACAAAGAACTTAGACGCACGCCATAACCAATTTGGAATTTGCCTTTTTTGCCTATCTTGTGAAAATGCGTCCAAGAAAGAGCTGTCGAGAAGCCATTGCCTGCTCCTATGGCAAGGTCGTAGTGGTTATTATATTTGAATCCTTTTTTGTTTTCTGCGTTTTCTTGTGCCATTATTGGAAATGTCCATACAGCTAATAAGGTAAGAATTAATAGTTTTCTCATGATTTTTTAAATAGTTTAATGATAAAGTTTCTGTTTTTATCATGAGTAGATAAAACCATTGATTCCTGACGAAACCTTTGCAATTTTTTTTAAATTATCTACTTGGTGAAAATGTAACTGCTATCATGGGCATCAAAATTTTTGCTCGAAAGCGGTCATTGTCCAATGCTAATTTTCGGATAGTCGTATATTCACTGAAAGCAAAAGTAAGCCCACTGCGTATTGCCCACTTTGGACTTAGCCAATAACGAAGGTAAAGTTCTGAATTCAAGCTACCTATATCGTTATCACTGGTAAGCAAAACATTAGCTGTCGTCGGTTTGGAAGTTTCCTGAGAGGGTGTAAGTCCTTGGCTACGCGCATAAAACGTTCCTCTTTGCTCTCCCCCAAAGCTAAATCCCAAGGCATCTATATTAAATCCAAATTCTATTTTTTCTGTAAAAGCATATTGCAAATTAATGGTAAGATTCAAGGAATTTACTTGCATCGTATTGATAATCAAAGTATCTAAGTTTGCAGTAATGGTTTCTTGTGCGATTACACCCAATCCCGTATTGCCCGTAGTTAGTTTGGCTGGAGCAGTAATGTGGTCGACATTATTTCCAAAAAGTGAGGTGAGGCGCACCCCATAACCGAGTTGGAACTTACCTTTTTTGCCTATTTTGTGGAAATGCGACCAAGAAAGGGCTGTTGAGAAACCATTACCACCACTGATTGCCAAGTCAAAATTATGATTGTACTTAAAACTTTTCTTATTTTCTTGAGCAAATAAATGAGAAATACTACAATATAATAAACAGATAATCAATAGTTTTTTCATAATATTTTAAATTAAGTGTTGATAAATGAGCATGGCAAAATCGGCGACTCATGTATCAAATTTACGGTCTTTGGGCGGTTGTAAATGTCGTAAAAGCGACAAATATAGGTAAATACAAAAATTACCAAACTTTATCAAAGTTTGGTAATTTAGGGGCAATACTTTGTATAATTATAATTTAGCTTATATTAGGTTCTCATTACCAAGTCTTTAATCTTTTGTAGAGACTGGTGGGAGAGTACATATTGGATAGCTCTATTGCCTTGTCTTTGAGTGTTTTGACCTTATTTGGGTTTTCGACCATCTCTGCTATCATTTGTCCTAAGTGCGTATAATCATCAAAAAATAAGGTAGATGGCTTGAATTCTTCATTTACCTGATAAGCGGCAGGAATGATACCTACTTTGGCTCCTCTAAGCATATTGAATATCATACCAGACTCCTTTGTAACACCGTACTTGCTTGTAAGGTTTTTTTCTACTTTTTGATTGTTGAGCAATACATCTGCTTTGCTAAGAGATTCATCAAATTGTTTTCCAAATACAAAAGTTGGATAGTAAATCATCTCAATTCCAGCTTCTTGCACCTTGCGTATTTTTCCACCCATTTCCTCTTTTTCTGGCTCAGGGATAAAGCCTAACAAATCAATGAGCAATTTATCTTTGAGTGCAGGAGCATTATCTACTAAGGCATTGAACAACAATTGGTATTCTCTTCTATCTTCGGTAATAATTCCGGGGATACATATCCTTAATTTGGTATTTTCCATAGATGCATCTTGCATTCCTTCATAAATAGCAAAGGGGAAAACAGTGATTTTTTCTTTGGGAACATATTGGGAAAAGAAGTTCTTTTGACCATCACTGTGTACGATAAACTGATGATTTCTGCGCTTGGTATTCTGCAAGAACGTTTTTCTATGCCTACTTGTAAAGAGCGTCTCTAATAAGAATCTACCGACAATTCTATACGGCTTTCTATTGGAAACGTTATTCTTAAGGTCAAAAATCATTGAGTTCCATGCCCTATTTAGGGTATCGTTGAACCAAAGGTCTATGTTGTGTACGTGAAAGTAAATTTCCTTAGCTTTAGGATTAAAAACAGCAAAATCTTTGTAGTAACCTGCTACTGTACAAACGTGTAAGCGGTCAAGGTTATGTGAACTTACCTTATCCAAAAAATCTTTTGCGGGTACTTGTTCTTTATTCCACTCTACTAACTCTATATTGGGTAATACGCCGTTTTCTTCCAAAGCCTTTTTGATTTTTGGAATAGTAAAAACATAGACTTTGTTAGAAGAATCTGAAGCATAGGTTTTCATCAAACCATTGACAGCAGAATAATGGTTAGGTTCACAAATTTCAAGAATTCCTATTGATTTTGACATAAGATAAGTCGATAGTTATGAGTACACGAATGTTATTTGCACAAACAAAGATATAGGCATTTTTTTGAAATGCCAAATTTATTTCTTGTACAGACAAATTAGTTGGTTTCTACCTTATGCCCTCCAAACTCGTTTCTCAAGGCGGCGACTACTTTGCCTGCGAATGTGTCATCTTCTTGGGAACGATAGCGCATCATCAATGATAGTGCAATGACAGGAGTAGGTACTCCCATATCCAATGCGGTTTCCAGCGTCCACTTCCCTTCTCCAGAGGAGTGCATAATGCCTTTGATTTTATCCAAATTACTATCCTTGCGGAAAGCATTTTCTGTAAGTTCCATTAGCCAACTGCGTACTACTGAGCCATGATTCCACAATTTTGCAACTGCTTCATAATCAAAATCATAATTGCTTTTATGCAATACTTCAAAGCCTTCGGCGATAGCCTGCATCATGCCGTATTCTATGCCGTTGTGAACCATCTTGACAAAATGCCCACTGCCTGACTTTCCCGCATATAGATAACCATTTTCTACGGAAACATCGCGAAATATAGCTTCACAATACTCAAAAATCTCCTTATCCCCGCCCACCATTGTGCAAGCCCCGTGCCTTAAAATGAGAGTTTCCCCCATCAATGACGATGTCGCCTTCCGTCAGAAAAGGTAAAAGTTGGGCTATTACTTCATCTACTATATTGCCCGCAGGAATCATCAACCATATTACTCGCCTTTCTTTGAGTTGCTTGGAGAGCTGTTCAAGACTGTATGCAGGTGTAATTCCATGATTTTTAATTTGTTCTATTAATTCTGTAGCTACATCATAAGCAACGACCTGATGACCGTTGCGTTGGAGATTTAGGGCAAGATTGAAACCCATTTTGCCCAAGCCCAGTAGTCCAATTTGCATAGTATTTTGATTTACAGATTATTATATAATATTTAATAAAAAATTAATTTTCATTTTCTGCTTCTTTAGGCGGCTTGTTACTCCACCAATTGGCGAGGAGAGAGCCTGTAATATTCATCAAAGGTCCAAATATCGCAGGGGCTAATCCTACGGTTGCTTCTTTGCCCATTTGTACTGCCAAACCAGAAGCCAGCCCCCCATTTTGCAAGCCAACCTCAATCGCCACAGTACGGCAGGCTTTCTCGTCCATTCCCAATAAACGAGATGACCAATAGCCTAATAAATATCCAAAAATATT
>JALOMS010000206.1 GCA_025455345.1 Thermoflexibacter sp.
TTTGATGCGATTCGTCAAATTCCTGTAAGTCAAACAATTATAGACAAGGCAGTAGAATTACGACAATCACAAAAAATGTCAGGGTGATGCAATCATTGCTTCCACTGCACTTTCCGAAAATGACACTTTGCTTACCAATAACGAAGATGATTTTAAAAATATAGAAGGTATCAAAATATTGCCTTTAAAAAATGTGAATAAGGAATAAATATATCCTACCTCCTTTCAGCCAAATCCCAGAAAGGAGGTTTGTTTTTTTTGCTTATTTCCCAAATATTTTCCCTACCTTTGGCTTTCACTTTCATAAAACATCGCAACCTTGCGTCATTTCATTGTTTTATTTTTCATCAAATCTTAAATCCGTTATGCCAACTTACAAACTCACTGTCAATAAGAAAAAGTACAAGGTAGAGGTGGACGCTGATACCCCTTTGCTTTGGGTGTTGAGAGATTCCCTTGACTTGGTAGGGACTAAATACGGCTGTGGCATTGCCCAGTGCGGTGCTTGTACCGTTCACTTGGACGGTAAGGCAGTGCGCTCTTGCGTATTGCCCGTTGCTGCCGTAGAAGGTAAAGAAATTACCACCATAGAAGGGCTGTCCGAAAAAGGCAACCACCCTTTGCAAGAGGCGTGGGCAACCGTAGATGTGCCGCAATGTGGCTACTGCCAAGCAGGGCAAATTATGAGTGCCGCCGCACTTTTGGCAAGCAATCCCAACCCTACCGAAGAAGAAATTATGACTGCTATGCAGGGAAACATTTGTCGCTGTGCTACTTACAATAAAATAAAAGAAGCTATCCAAATTGCCGCCACCCAAAAATAAGATATGACTATGAATACTACATACAATCGCCGTTCATTTTTTAAGGTTTCCGCGCTCGCTGGCGGAGGCGTGATGTTTGGTTTTCACCTGCTCCAAACCCAACAAGCAGAAGCAGGGCTTGCTGAAACTTTGGTAAATACCTCTGGGCTAAATGGTTATATCCAAATAGACAGCAAAGGAATCGTAACAATTATGTCTGCTAACCCTGAGGGTGGGCAGAATGTGAAAACTTCTATGCCTATGGTGGTCGCAGAAGAACTTGATGTGGCATGGAAAAATGTCATCGTAAAGCAAGCACCTTTGGACACCAAAAATTTCGTGCGGCAGGTAGCGGGCGGTAGCCAATCTTTGCGATTTAGCTGGAAGGCTTTGCGTACTGCGGGCGCGACTGCGAGGCAAATGCTCATCAATGCCGCCGCTAAAAAGTGGGGCGTAAATGCCTCTGAATGTACTACTTCCGAAGGCATAATTACCAATGCCAAAGGTCAAAAAATCACCTACGGAGAGATAGCAGAAGAAGCGGCAAAAATGGAAATTCCCAAAGATGTAACCTTCAAAAATCCAAAAGATTTTAAGATTATAGGGAAAAGCACGCAAAATGTGGACATGAAAGCAATTACCACAGGGCAGCCACTTTTTGGTTTGGATTTCAAGCGCGAGGGAATGTTATACGCAGTAGCTTTGCGTCCTCCTGCTTTTGGACAAAAATTAGACTCTTTTGATGATACTGAAACCCGCAAAGTAAATGGTGTGAAAGATGTCATCAAGTTTGGGGACAAAATAGCAGTATTGGCGACCTCCACTTGGGCGGCTATCAAAGGGCAAAGGGCATTGAAAGCGCAGTGGAAAGAAGGCACAAAATTGGAAAGCACAGAAGAACACGACAAAAAAATGCTTGCCTTTTTAGATACGCCATCTACCGCTCCCAAGCGCAATGACGGGGACGTAAAAGCGGCTTTCGCCAGTGCTGATAAAGTGATAGAAAAGGTATTTCAAGCACCCTTTATGCCACACAATACCTTAGAACCCATGAACTTCTTTGGTCATGTAACCGCAGAAAAGGCAGAGTTTGTAGGTCCTACACAAAGACCTGAACAGACTCGCAAGGAAGTGGCTACGCTTTTGGGCATGAAAGAGGAACAGATTAGCATAGACATGACCCGCATAGGCGGAGGTTTTGGTCGCAGACTGATGTGGGACTTTGTGTTGGAAGTCGCAGAAATCTCTAAATTGGCGCAGAAACCTATCAAATTGGTCTTTACCAGAGAGGATGACATGACTTGTGGTCAGTATCGCCCTGCCTCTAAGTACAAGTTCCGCATGGCTATCAAAGACAAGAAAGCGGTCGCCTATCACCTCACAGGCACAGGCACAAACGGGCAAAACTTTGTCAGGGAAACCTTCTTCCCCGCAGGGGCTTTTGAAAACTTGCTCATGGAATCGCACAACTTAGAAAGCAACATCACAATTGCACCTTGGCGTGCGCCCATTACCAATTTCCTTGCCTTTGCCGAGCAAGCATTTTTTGACGAAGTCGCCAAAGAAATAGGCGCAGACCCTGTGCAGTTCCGCCTTGACCTCTTTGAGCAAGCAAGAGCAAACGCCCAAAAAGGCATGAAGTTCGACTATGACGTGGACAAGTCCATAGGCGTTATCAAGTTAGCCGCAGAAAAAGCAAACTGGGGTAAAGCACAAAAAGGTGTTTATCAAGGATTTAGCACCTATTACTCTCACAATACCTATGTGGCACAAGTGGCAGAAGTTGTCTTAGAAAACAATACACCTGTTTTGAAAAAAATCATCTGTGCGATAGACTGCGGCATAGTCGTCAATCCTGTGGCGGCGGTGAATCAGTCCGAAGGCGGAGTAATAGACGGGGTAGGTCATGCCATGTTTGGCGATTTTGCCTTTGTAAATGGCAAGCCACAGGCAAATAACTTCAACAAATTCAGGCTTATACGCATGAATGAAGCACCAAAAGTGGAGATTCACTTTGTACCAAGTCTGAACGACCCTACGGGCTTAGGTGAGCCAACCTTGCCTCCTGTGGGTGCGGCAATCGCCAACGCTATCGCCGCTGCAACGGGCAAACGCCTCTATGGTTTCCCATTTGTGAAAGAATTAGGGACGCAGGGCAGTTAGGTAAATAAGGAATTATATTTTATATGGATAGTGTCAGGAATAAAATCTCTGACACTATTTTTTTATCAATATGTGTTTTTTTACAAAAATTGTCAAGAAAAGTCCTCAAAACTCAATGTTAAAATCATCAATACGTATTGGTTCACCCAGCCCAATTTTCAGGGGCAAGCCTCCATTCTTGAAGTGATGCCATGTCTTCCTCTGAAATATAATCTTTATCAACAGCTTCTACCAATAAACTTGAGTAATTACTTAGGGTTTGGAAAGGCACTTTTTCATGCTCAAATGCTTGCTTAGCCAATTCAAAACCATAATTGAAAATAGCAACTAAACCGATGACCTCAGCTTTGGCATCTCTGAGCGATTTGACAACTTTTAGGCTACTTCCACCTGTGGAAATCAAATCTTCTACCACTACTATTTTCTGATTTTCTTCAATTTTCCCTTCTATAAGGTTTTCCATGCCGTGTCCTTTGGGTGAAGAACGCACATATAAAAAAGGCAGATTCAGAAGGTCTGCGACCAATGCGCCTTGAGGAATACCAGCAGTAGCAACTCCAGCGATTGCTTCTACTTGAGGATACTGGGATTTGATAACATTAGCCAGTTCATTTTTGATGAAAGTTCTCACTTCTGGGAAAGAAAGCGTCAGACGATTATCACAATAGATAGGTGATAACCACCCCGATGACCATGTAAAAGGTTTTTGAGGGCTAAGTTTGACGGCTCCGACCTTTAACAACATATTAGCGACTTGTTTGGCTATTTGATTCATTATATTTTTGTGTATCGTAATTGATTTTTTTCTAAGAATTTCTAATTTCGTACCTTGTTTCTCATTACAAAGAAATAAAATTACTGTCAATAATGAAAAAATCTATCATTGGGATTATTGTTTTTTTGTTTGCAAATGTAATCTTTTTTACTTGTCAAACATCTCAAAATCAACAAGAAAAGAAGGAAGAAATAGTTGAAGAAAAAAAATTTAGAATACAGTTAGAACATGATTCTATTGCCAAAAGCATCAGTATAAAAATAGATAACCAACCTTTTACTTCTTATTTATATACAGATTCCTTACTCAAAACAGTGCTTTATCCTATCCAAACTCCTAAAGGCACTCTAATTACCAGAGGCTATCCCATAGCTCCAAGACCTTATGAATATACTGACCACCCTCATCATGTTGGACACTGGTTTAGCTATGGAAGTGTTAATGAGATAGATTTTTGGAATAATTCTTCTGCTATTCCAGCAGACCAAAAAATTAAATATGGAGTGATTAAACATCAAAAAATCAATAAATTAGTCAATAGTGACAATAAAGCGGTCTTAGGTGTAGAGCTTCATTGGATTACACACGACAATATTACCTTATTGGTTGAGAACAGTATTTTTACTTTTGCTATGCTTGATAGCAATACTTGGTATTTTGATAGGGTAATATCTCTCTATGCTCCTAATGGCGAGGTCAGAATGTATGACAACAAAGAAGGTATGTTTGCGGTACGCGTAGCACATGAATTAGAGCATATTACCAAACGCCCCGAATATGCAATAGATATGAATGGACAAGCTACCTCTCAGCCAGTGATTTACAATGAAAATGTTACAGGTAAATATACTAACAGTAATGGTATTGTAGGGGAAGAAGTATGGGGCAAGCGAGCAGATTGGGTCAAACTTACGGGCAAAATAGGAAATGAAAATATTACAATTGCCATCCTTAATAATAAGCAAAATGTAGGTGGACAGGCGTATTGGCATGCAAGAGGGTATGGGCTTTTTGCTGTAAATAATTTGGGACACCGAATTTTTACGCAAGGCAAAGAGGATTATAACTATGCTTTGCTTCAAGGTGGAAGGGTGAATTTTAGATATAGATTTATTGTTAATTCCAATACGGGACTTTCAGATGAGTTCCTTCAAAAACAACATGATAGTTTTAGCAACTCGACAGATTAAATAACATGATGAAAATACTTATTACTGGTGGGGCAGGCTTCATAGGAAGTTCTTTAGCAGAAAAATTAATACAAAATCCTGATAATTATGTAGTTATTGTAGATAACTTACTGACAGGCGACCTTAGAAAACTCCCAGAAAAGCGACTTACTAATTGGCGTTTTGTCAAGTGCGACGCTAATGATTATAGAGATATAGCCCCTGTAATGACCTCATTTTCTTTTGATTATGTATTTCACTATGCGGCTGTTGTAGGAGTAAAGCGAACATTAGAGAATCCTGTCTTGGTACTCAAAGATATAGAAGGATTTAAGAATATCTTAGATTTATCAAAAAATACAGGAGTAAAGCGTGTATTTTTTTCCTCTTCTTCTGAAGTGTATGGAGAACCCGTAGAACTGCCTCAAAATGAACATACTACTCCTTTGAACTCTCGTTTGCCTTATGCAGTAGTTAAGAATGTAGGAGAAAGCTTTTGTCGCTCTTATCTGGCAGAGTTTGGGCTAAACTTTACCATTCTAAGATTTTTTAATACCTACGGAGAAAAACAAAGTACAGACTTTGTAATGTCTAAGTTTATCAAAGCGGCTTTGGAAAATAAAGATGTTACTATCTATGGCGATGGACAACAAACTCGTACTTTTTGTTACATCAATGACAATATAGACGCTACTATCTATGCCCTTGAAAATGATATGTTTGTCAATGATGTAGTTAATATTGGGAATGATAAGCTAACTACTATTTTGGAGTTAGCTAAGATGATAGTTAGGCTTACTGATTCCAAATCCAAAATAGTTCATTTGCCACCTTTGGCAGAGGGAGATATGAGTCGCCGTCAGCCTGATATTTCTAAAATGAAGCATTTGCTTCATAGAGAACTGATGCCTTTGGAAGAAGGAATCCCAAAAACCCTCAATGGAAAACAATACTTTTTGTAAAGTAGATATAATAGACATTTAGCTATTTTGTGGATTAAGGGTATGACTTACAACTCAAAAATAGGATAAAAAAAGGCTCTCTACATGAAGCAGAGAACCTTTGTATTTATAATAAACATTTGAAACCTAATCCATTGTAATCTCTAATGCCAAGCCTCTTAGCTCGTGAATCAATACGTTGAAAGACTCAGGGATATTTGGTTTTGGCATATTTTCGCCTTTGACAATACACTCGTATGCTTTTGCACGACCTACTACATCGTCTGATTTCACCGTAAGGATTTCTTGGAGAATATTAGCCGCACCGAAGGCTTCTAATGCCCATACTTCCATCTCTCCAAAACGTTGTCCACCAAACTGCGCTTTACCACCCAATGGTTGTTGTGTAATGAGTGAGTAAGGTCCGATAGAACGTGCGTGCATTTTATCATCGACTAAGTGTCCAAGTTTGAGCATATAAATCACACCTACAGTTACCCTATTTTCAAACTTTTCACCTGTCAATCCATCATGCAAGTCCGTTCTTCCCCATGCTGGAAGACCTGCTTCTTCTAACTCTTTGGCTACATCGTCTTCCGTAGCACCATCAAAGATAGGAGTAGCATATTTTTTACGCATTTTTAGACCAGCCCAGCCCAATACAGTTTCATAAATCTGTCCTAAGTTCATACGGGAAGGAACGCCAAGCGGATTGAGAACTATATCTACAGGCGTACCATCGGATAAGAAAGGCATATCTTCTTCTCTTACAATTCTTGCAACTACCCCTTTATTTCCGTGGCGACCTGCCATTTTATCACCTACCTTAAGTTTTCTTTTTTTAGCAATATAGACTTTTGCCAGTTGGACGATACCTGCGGGCAACTCATCACCTACTTCTAAGGCAAATCTATCTCTTTTAAAGAAACCACTTAATTCATTGCGCTTATTGATATAATTCTTAACCATCTCTACTAACAAGCGATTCATTCTCTCATCATCAGTCCAATTATCTAAATTAACATCTGCAATAAGATTAACCTCTTCTGGAACATTATAGCTACTTTCGTCTCTATAAGGGTTTTTTGAAGGGAACAAGTTTGTTTCTATATTTTGGCGATTGAACTTTGCACCTTTAGAAATAAGATCATCACCAAACTTGTGTTTTACTCCTTTGCTTGCCTTGCCCTCAAGTAGCGCAGTCATTTTTTCTATCATTTTCTCTCTCAATCTATTAAGATTTTTGGAGTAGCGTTGCTTTAACTGTTCTACTTCTCTCTTCGCTTTGATACGCAATTCTTTGTCTTTCTTTGGGCGAGAGAATAATTTGGTATCTATAACTACACCGCGCAAAGATGGAGGAGCTTTCATTGAGGCATCTTTCACATCACCTGCTTTATCACCAAAGATAGCTCTCAAAAGTTTCTCTTCTGGTGTAGGGTCTGTCTCGCCTTTAGGAGTGATTTTTCCTATAAGTATATCTCCTTCTCGTACTTCAGCACCTATGCGAATAATGCCATGTTCATCTAAATTCCTTACAGCTTCTTCGCTTACATTAGGGATTTCTGCGGTTAGTTCTTCTTCTCCTCTCTTTGTATCTCTTACTTCCAACTCGAATTCTTCTACGTGGATAGATGTAAAAATATCTTCCTTAACTACTTTTTCAGATATTACAATCGCGTCTTCAAAGTTATAACCCTGCCAAGGCATAAAAGCAACAAGCATATTTCTTCCTAATGCCAATTCCCCATTTTGGGTAGCATACCCTTCGCATAATACTTGTCCTTTGAGGATTTTTTGTCCTTTACGAACTACAGGCTTCAAATTGACACAAGTATCTTGGTTTGTACGACGGAATTTAGTAAGATGATAAGTGTATAACTCATCTTCGAACCCAACT
>JALOMS010000780.1 GCA_025455345.1 Thermoflexibacter sp.
CTTGGCGTTGGGTGGTGGTTGCGAACTCAACTTGCACGCTGACCACATTCAGGCGCACTGCGAACTCTACATGGGTTTGGTAGAAGTAGGCGTGGGCTTAATCCCTGGCGGCGGCGGCACAAAGGAAATGACGCTCAGAGCCTCAGATAGTTATGCCAAAGGGGACGTAGAACTCAACCGCTTGCAAGAATACTTTATGAACATAGCGACTGCCAAAGTATCGACCTCTGCCGAAGAAGCAAGGGGTATGGGCTACCTCAAAAAGAGTGATGAGGTTACGCTCAACCGCACTCGCTTACTCGCAGATGCAAAGCGCAAGGCAATAGAACTCGCAGATGCAGGCTATACGCAACCCGCGCCGCGCAAGGACATCAAAGTATTGGGACAGACCGCATTAGCTGGCTTCTACGCAGGCGTAAACGGTATGAGATACGGCAACTACGTTTCTGACCATGACGTAAAAATCGCCCAAAAAATCGCTTGGGTCATGGCAGGGGGCGACCTTTCTTCACCTACTTTGGTAACGGAGCAGTATCTCCTTGATTTGGAGAGAGAGGCATTCCTTTCCCTCACAGGTGAAGCAAAAACGTTGGAAAGAATCCACAGTATTTTGTTCAAAGGGAAGCCGTTGAGGAATTAAGGAGAAACAAATTGAGTAACTTTTATCCTTCATAAGATTCTGAAATCTTATGAAGGATTTTTTATTGGAAATTTTTGAAAAGAGCAATTCTTTGTTTAAATTTTTATTGGAAATTTTTGAAAAGAGCAATTCTTTGTTTAAAATTGACGAAAACTAAATGATATGAAAGCATCCGAGACCAAGCTACAAAAAATTTTAGAAGGAACTAATCAATATGTTGTTCCTCTTTTTCAACGTGCGTATAGTTGGGACAAAAAAGAATGGAGCGATTTATGGAAAGATATAAATGAATTATGTGAGAGTGAAGGGGAAAACCGTAGAACTCATTTTCTGGGTTCTATGGTTACTATGCCTACTGTTTCTGTTCCAGAAGGAGTAGCCAAGTATTTGCTGATTGACGGGCAACAAAGATATACTACTGTCCTAATTTTATTAATAGCCATGCGAAATATTGCTAAAAGGAATGGTGAGGAAAAACTATCTGATGAAATTACTAATCGTTTTTTAGTCAATCAGTACGAAGAAGGTCTTGACTACTACAAATTACAACCTACTCAAATAGATAGACCTACTTTTTATAATCTAATCGCAAATGAAGAAGTCAATAGTGATAATCAAATTAGCAAAGCCTATTACTTTTTTGAGCGAAAACTAATAAGTAGCAAATTAGATTTTCAAGTATTAAAGCAAGTAATAACAAGCTATTTATCAGTGGTTAGTATTGTTTTAGATGTAGATGATGACCCTCATTTAGTATTTGAAAGCCTAAATGCAACAGGGCGAAAACTTACAGAAAGTGATTTGATTAGAAATTATTTTTTTATGCGTATTGATACCAAAGAGCATGATAGTATTCATGCTAAATATTGGGCACCAATGGAAAAAGATTTGGGCGCAAAACTTCAAGATTGTGTAAGACACTATCTTATTAAAGATGAAGGTTTTGTAAAAGAGTCTGAAATTTACTTCAAATTAAAAGAAATCATTAGTAAAACCAAAGCAGATGAAAAGCTAAAAGAGCTTGCCAAGTTTTCACGCTATTATATCAAACTCCTAAAACCTGAGCAAGAACCAAATAAAAAACTTTCAAGTGCAATTTATCGCCTCAATCAACTACAAGTAACAACTTCTTATCCATTTTTACTAAATTGTTATGAGGAGTATAGTAATGGCATACTCTCAATAGAAGATTTTTTAGAAATTTTTAAATTAGTTGAGAATTTTATGATAAGAAGGATTATTTGTAATATTAAAAGCAACCAGCTTAATAAGATTTTCCCTGAACTGTACAAGCAAGCTAAAAAAATATCACCTAACGATTTGAAAGAAGGGGTAAGAAAAGTTTTACAAGAAAAAGATTATCCCAGAGATATTGATTTTAAGCGTAATCTATTTGAAAACAAACTGTATGGAGCAGGGGAAAAACTCACCAGAACAAAGTTTATTTTGGCAACCATAGAAGAATCTTTTAATCATAAAGAACAAACTGACCTTGTAAACTGTACTATTGAACACATTATGCCTCAAACATTGACAAGTTGGTGGGAGAATCATTTAGGAGAACATTATGAATATATTCACGAAATGTTTTTAGATACAATTGGAAATCTTACTTTGACTAAATATAACAGTGAGTTATCTAATAAACCATTTACCAATAAGAAAGAGATGTTTGAAGAAAGTAAAATAGGGTTAAATAGCTATTTTAAAGACTTTGAGGTCGATAGTTGGACAAATAATGAAATAAAACAACGAGCAGAGTGGTTAGTAGATAAATCCTTAAATATTTGGGCTTATTTTGGAGATAAAAATATTGATATTCCTGTTTCATTTATAGATAGCGAAGGATATACATTTGAAACAATGAATAATGGTGAATATTTAGAAGGTAATAACTTGGAAATGTTTGAGTTATTACAAACTAAAATATTCCATATAGACAATAATATAAAAGAAGACATACAAAAGCAGACGATTGAGTATAAATTAAATCGTAGTAAAGCTGTATATCAATCTCACTTTTTCCGAATTAGAGGACAGAGAAAATTTATGCCGAGATGTTTCCAAAGTTGGGCATTGGGGAGCAGGTGAAGTAGAATTTAGAATTATTAACCGAAATCAAGTAGATTATGCTATTTATCTTATTCAGCAAGCCTATGAAAAAGCAAAACATGGAAGGTAATTCATTAAAACTTTGGAAAGAATCCACAGTATTTTGTTTAAAGGGAAGCCGTTGAGGAATTAAAGAATCATAAACCCACAAGGTTTTTAAAATCTTGTGGGGTTTTAATATTTGAAAAATCAACCCTCATCTTCTATTTCATTATCTGTATCTATTTCATTTTCTAATACATCGCTAATTCTTTGAGCAATCAAACTGTTACTTATATTTTCATAATCAGCTTTGTCATAAATAGATAGCAAATAGATATTTGTAATTTCTTCATCTTCTACGATTCTTATAAAAACATAAGAGATGATACGTAAACCATCACTTTTCCCACGCCCTTTACTTTTAACTGCCAAACGAATTTTATAGGTATTTTCTGTAATTTTATCTCCGAGTAGAGGATTTGTTTTTAGCTGTTGCTCTAAATCACGCAATTCGTTGGCAAGAGAAACATATTTTTTAAGCAAGGGTTTTGCTTCTCTTTTAAACTCAGGAGTAGGAATTACATTAACTGTTTTCATCTAAAAACTCCGTTAATGTTTGTTGTTTGATACTGCCTTTTTCCATAGAAAGAGCCTGACGAAAAGACTTTTCTATATGGTCATAAAACTGCAAATACTTCCGCAGTCTATTTAGCTCCTCCTGCAAAGATTCCCATTCTCTAAAAGGAATGACTACTGACTGCTTAATACCTTGATTATCTGTAATATATTGCAAATTCATTTTTTATACCTTTTTACAAAGATACTCATTTTACTAAAATAAATAAAAAAAGGAGCAAACTTTTGAACAGTGTCATGTTTATAAGCTTGCTTCTTTATCAAAGTAGTTCAAAAAAAGTTTTCAAAATTTTCTCATTTATAAATTATCATCTTTTCCTGATACACACCTGTTATAAGTAAATGCCCTTCTGAATCATAATAGCCCTCTTCTGAAAAGTTATTATTTTTTTTCAGAAAATCTGCAAGGGCAACAGCCGAGCCAATTACCCAACCAAGCCTTCCAGCTTTTTTAGATATATCACTAAATAATCCCTTAACTGAGCGTGCATTTAAAACACCTCGAAATAAATCATCTGCAATTTCTGGTAAGCTATGGCTTTGATACAGATGTAAATATCTTGCCCCATCAGCATAGTGCATAGTAAAAAATTTTAACTTCCCTGAATTATCAAATACCAAATCACTAATTGGAGTTTCGTAAGTCTTACCTCCTGAGGTTGTCTTAATATAAGCTTGCATAAATGTTAATTTTTAAATGTTTTTGAAAAAAATATTGGATTTTACTTTTGCAAGTACGTCATTTTTTCTACCTTGCAACAGCAAATAATAGTTGTATTCGTTTACTTAAAGTTGTTTTATGCTTATGACCATTGGCGAGAAAATTACATTTTT
>JALOMS010000207.1 GCA_025455345.1 Thermoflexibacter sp.
AATTATCGAGATACGCAATGTCATCAAAGAAGTAAGTAAAGAAAAAACGGTTTTATTTTCAACACATATCTTGCAGGAAGTCAATGCTTTATGCGATAGAGTAGTGATTATTAATTTGGGAAATATAGTCAAAGATAGCCCTCTTTCCCAACTCCAAACACAGGGAAGCGAAGTCAAAATCCAAATAGAGTTAGAAGGAGATATTTCCATAGAGCCTTTTAGAAATATCACAGAAATTATAGATATACAGAGGATTACGGATAAAAAAATCCTTTTGCGCGCAAGTCGAGATGTGCGTTCTGAAATTTCAAAAATTGCCTTAGATAAAGGTTGGTTGATTCTTGGTATGAGCAAAGAAGAAACCTCATTAGAAAGTATATTCCAAGAGGCTACTTCTAAAGGATAATTTATCTTACTTTTAGAAAACACTTCGCCAAAGCTAACCCTTGCACCTGCGTTTCTATGTATGCTTGTAAGGCTTCGTAATTTTCTTGAGCATATTTCAAAAAAGCAGATGCCTGACCATAAATAGCAGGAAGTTGAATTTTGTTTATGCAGTAATAACCGTCTAAAAAATTCTTGATACCTCCAGAAATAATCACTTGCTTACATTTTAGTTTGTCTCCTAACTCATTGACTATCTGATTAGTAAAAAATATCATCTCCTCCGCACTATGCCCGACTTTTGTCAAGTTTTCATAAATTGCTTGCTTGTGTGCATTACTCCTCAATAGTTCTAACTGAGCGAAGTTTGTACCACCACTTGCGGCAAAATCAATTGCCTCCAAAGGCAATTGGAAAAGGGTCTTTAGACTTTCATAACCCATGCCTTGCCCTACTTCTTTTACAATTATTTTCAAATCAGTCAGTTGCAAAAGCTCGCTAATTGTATCCAAAGGTGGGCGGCTAATCAAATCCCCTTCGGGCTGTAGCCACTCTTGCATAGGATTGACGTGGATAATCAGTCCGTCAGCTTCTAATCGATGTACCAAACTTTCTATTTTGTCTATTTCTCCTTGGAAAATCATTTTTTCAACTTGTGCTATGCCCAGATTGGCATAAAGTGGCTGATTCCCAATGAATTTGCGGACATTAAAATCCTCAAAATACTCATTGGAATAAAGCAACTGACGACAAGAACCTAACCCCATGCCCATGCCATATTCTCCACAGGCTTGAGCAAGTAAGTAATTGATTTTGCGGGCTAAAGCAGTGCCACCTGTCATGCTCGATACCCAAATCGGTACGTTCATTGTTTTTCCCAAAAAATCAAAAGAAAAAGTTTCTTTTTTAGGGTGTGCAGATAAAATAGGCTCGTAATAAAACCGATTGTCTATCTGATTTTGACTAATTTGTGATTTAAAAGCCAAATTGATGTGGTCTTGTTTTCTTAGAGATGCGTTAATATCTTGTTCTTCTGTTTCCAAAATTTTTGTACTTTATAAATTTTACTTTGATTACTCCCAAATGATTTATTTTTTAAGAGTCAGATATAATGCTTTAAAACAAATTATCAAAAGCAAAGTTATAAAAAAACACCTTATTTTGGACAAAATACATTTCTTATGTGTTACTTTTGTGATAAGATTGCATATTTTTCTTCTTCATTTTAAAGAATTTATATATCTATGAAAAAAATTTTGCTTGTTTTTTCTTTTCTTTTATTAACTCAATTACAGTCTTTTGCACAAGACCTTACATGGAAGATTTTAGCTGATGTAAGCTGGGAACGCAAGTTTAACAAAGAGTATGATGAATACATCAATTACCCAAAGTTTGGCAATATTGTAAAACCTTACGGGAATAAAGAAGTGATTATCAAAGGATATTTGCTTCCTGTGGAAGTAGAAGGGGATTACATTGTGATTTCTGCCTTTCCGTTCCAAAGTTGCTTTTTTTGTGGGGGTGCGGGCGTAGAATCAGTAATGGAAGTTTATCTTAAAAAGAAAAAAAATGTTAAATCATTGCAAATCAAGGTAAAAGGAAGATTAGAGTTAAATGCCGCAGACGTAAATCACTTGGTCTATTTGCTCAAAGATGCTGAAATTATAGAGGAAATCAACTAAAATTATTTGTTCCATTGGGCTTTGAAATAAATCTCGAGTACGACTTTGATAAAATCAAGCCAAGAACTATTTTCAAAATGGACTATTACGGCGTTAGACATTGGGCTTTCGTTGTGCAGTTGGTCTAATGCCGTAACCAAATATTGGTATTTAGCTCCGTTATTAACGGTTCTATCTAAAAAAAACTCACCTTTATTTCTGCTAATACCAATTATTTTACTTGCATCTTCCAGATTTATCTTTTCATTATTCTCAAATCGATAAATTACATAATAAACAGCCTCATCTCCGTCTATCGCACGTTGGGGGGCTTTCCATTGTAAAAAGACGGCTTTGTAAGATTTGTGTAATATCAAATCCGTAGGGGGATTGGGCGCAATGCTATCTTTCCAACTCATACGCGGAATGAGAGAAGGATAGCGAAAAAAATGTATTTTCAAAGAATCTTGAAAGCTATTGGCAAGTAGCGATTTGGAGCTAAAAAATACTGTTCCATTGATATTTTCGCAAAAGCGATTAAAACGCATTTGCGATGGCATCTCGGATAGATTTTGCCAAAGTGTATCTGTTTTAGAGCCTATTTTATAAGCCGCCATGCCTATATAGAGATGTTTGCCAAAGCTATTTGCCGCCCACCAATCTACTAATTTTTGGTAAGGAGCAGATTTGAATTGGGAATGAAAATAGACCTGTGGGACTACATAGTCAATCCAATTATTTTTGAGCCATAGGCGTACATCTGCAAACAAATGGTCATAACCTGTTGTTCCTGTGGCTGTAAACGAGCCTTGCTTATCCTCTTTTTGATTTCTCCATACACCAAAAGGACTAATCCCAAACTTTGTCTTAGGTTTTATCTGTCTGATACTCTTGGTAATAGACTCTATCAATAAATTGACGTTTTGTCTGCGCCAATCTTCTATACTGGCAAACCCTTGTCCGTATTTTTCAAAGTCTTTTTGGTCATTTAATGGTAGATTACTGATAGGATATGGATAGAAATAATCGTCGAAATGTACTCCATCTATGTCATATCTTTTGACTACATCGCTAATGACCGAAGTAATATACTCTCTTACTTGCGGAATGGCAGGATTAAAATATTTTACTTTCCCGTATTGGACAAACCACTCGGGACGGCGATTGGTAATGTGTTCTTGGTGTATAGCTTCTACTCTTGATGTATCATAAACAGCGCGATAGGGATTGAACCAAGCGTGAAACTCCATGCCATTCTTGTGCGCTTCATTAATCATGTAATCTAAGGGGTCATAGAATGGGCGCGGTTCGTTACCTTGCCGACCTGTCAGCCACTCAGACCATAATTCTCTGTCGCTGTGGTAAAAAGCATCTGTGGCGGGACGGACTTGCACAATGACGGCATTTATTCCTATTTCTTTATGCTTTTTAATCAATCTATTGAACTCTTCTTGCTGTTGGAAAGGGTGCAAGTTCTTTTTAGACGGGAAATCGGTATTGGCTACCGTAGCAATCCAAACAGCACGAAATTCTCGCTTAGGAATTGGGGTATTTTGGGCAAAAATCTGCCCTGCGAAAGCAAGATAGAAAATGAATAAATAAGCAAACTTCATTTTTTGTGAAATAAATAGTATAGATAAAAGACTATCAAAGAAAGGCAAATATAAGAATTGTCTAAAGTATGTGATTGCAAAATCATACTTTTTGTACTTAAAATGCACGCAATTGCTTATTCCCCCAATTCCCAAATGTCTAATGTTTTGATTTTGGTTTTGCCTGCGAGAGCAAACAAAGCTAATTTTTGACTTTCCTTGTCTGGAAAAATTAGGGAGGTCATTGCTACTTTTCCACCATTACCAAATACTTCTACGGAGCATTTGTCCAAGAAAATATGCAAACTAACTGTCCCATTTTCAGCCAATAAAGGAGCATAGTCTTTGCTTGGGAAGTTGGATTTGAAATTAACTATGCCTGATTGCCTACGGTCTGTATAAAGTTGTTGGTTGGCTACCTCATAGCCAATAATGGTGGATTGTGATAATCCTTGAGCTACTTTTAGCCCAAATTCCTTACTGTCTTGTATTTCAAAGCTAACCTTGATTTCTAAGGTATTCCCTTGAATTTCTTTAAGCAAATCGGAATCTCCATTGATTTCTATATTTTCAAAGTGGTGATTTTTCTTTCTCAATTTCTCTAACTCTTTGATAGGCTGTTGGGTGAGTCTTATGCCTTCGAGATAGGATTGGAGTGCGATGGTGCGGGGGATAGACATCTGACCCCGCCAAGGAGAAGTAGGTAACTCGCTGGCATAAGCCCAATTACTCATCCAAGCACAAATAATTTTGCGCTGGTCAGGAGTTTGATTCCAAGGAATTGCGGCATAAAAATCTTTGCCGTACTCAAGCCAAAGCGTAGTGGAGGGAGGATTATCGTTTTTGAAGTTTTTGCCATCAAAATTTCCTATAAAATATTGCATACCTACATATTGGTTGGTGCTATCGGGGTGAGCAGAAGAAATAAGTAATACCCATTTATTTTTTCCTTTGTCCGTAGGGAGTTCTATGAGTGCGGGACATTCCCATATTTTTCTTTGGTCGCCAGCCTCTCCAAATTCACTTAGTTTTTGCCAGTCTTTTAAGTTTTTTGAGCCATAAAAAAGACATTTATGCTCTAATGGCAATACTACCGCCATGACCCATTGTTTGCTTTGTTCGTGCCAAAACACATTGGGGTCTCTAAAATCCTTTTTACCAAGGTCAATCACTGGATTTTTTTCATATTTTACCCAAGTTCTTCCCTTGTCTGTGCTGAAAGCAATGTGCTGATTTTGTTTGGCTTTCTTGGGGTCTTGGGAGTGATAATGTGCTGTATAAATAGCAACCATAGGAGGGTTTTCTTTTGTGCCAAACCCACTGGTATTTTGCTCATCTACTACCGCACTTCCAGAAAAAATCATAATACTATCTTGCTCATTTTCAGGGATAGCAATAGGAAGATGTTCCCAGCTCACCAAGTCTTTACTAATTGCGTGCGCCCAAGTCATGTGTCCCCATTTGTTGTCATAAGGGTTGTATTGATAAAATAGATGGTATTCTCCATGGGCATAGACCATTCCATTAGGGTCATTAGTCCAGTTTTTAGGTGGACTAAAGTGATATAAAGGACGAAAACGAGATAAGTCATCTACTGATGAACTATCTTGTTTAGTGTTAAGTTGCTCTTTATCAGATTTTTGGTCTTTTTGCCCGCCACATGCGTTCAATAAGCAAGCTAAGCACAAGCAACAGCAATAGTGAGCAAGACGTGTAAGATAAGTAGGAAGTATTCTATCAAAAAGGAGAAAAGATTTTTTTTTCATATTACAATGAGTTTGATTTTTTGATAAGAGCTAATCATTTAGCTTTTTAATTTTTATTTCTTTGAACTCTATGCCTTGTCCTTCGGCTTGGAGTCCTATGTAACCTTCTTTAAGGGCTTTGCCATCTACTTTGATAGCGGGGTCGTATCGGTTGGCTACTCCACCTCCTATTTGAGGTTTGGTATATCTCAATACGGTGTCTCCATTGACTTTGTGAATGATAAGAGAGTCTTTGTAAACAATTAATTCACCATTTACCCACTCGTCCCATTGATAGGTTTTAGAAGAAGATTCTATACAATGACGCGGGTCTATTTCCCCATTGAAGATAATATCTGTGCCGGGCGAACACATATTACCCGTAGGTCGTGGCTTGCCGTTGTCCTCGCTTGCTAACATTTGATATTCTACTGAAATAGGCCAATCTTGCTCTTTCAAAATCGTTTGTGGAGCTTGTGAATGAAACATAATCCCACTATTCCTATACGTAAAATCAGGCGCATCTTTGAGCCATTGGTCTGTAAACTTATATTGAAATTTTAGATGGAAAGAGGAGAAAGGTTTCTCGTAAAATAGATGACCATAGCGTT
The DNA here is from genome assembly GCA_025455345.1 of Thermoflexibacter sp. GTDB lineage: Bacteria > Bacteroidota > Bacteroidia > Cytophagales > Thermoflexibacteraceae > Thermoflexibacter. The sequence continues at coordinate 5,994 of JALOMS010000207.1, forward strand.
CGTTGAACTCTTTGTAGTCATCATAATTCACTTGGATTTTCCCCTCTTTTACGCGAAAGGTATTGGCATAGTTATCTCCTACTTCGTGATGGTGGATTTTTACTATCCAACCATCGAGATTTTTTCCATTAAACAAAACCTCCCACTTCTCCTCATTATTGGATTGGGTAGAAGAATGACATCCATTGATTGTTGCAAAAATGATGAATAATGTGGCTATTTTTAATTGTTTCATTGGAGTACAGTTTATTTTACTTTATCAATCAAAGCAATAAAGTTAAGTGTACTTTTTGAAAAATACTCCATTTTCTACTAATTATCACCATCATCTTCTTTTTCTTCTTCTATGGTATTGGTATCGTCATCTTCTTCCTCATTCTCAATGGCAGTATCCAAACCCAAATAAGCTCTACGGAAGCGGCTAACAAATCCAATCCTCGCACTTTTTTCTAAGAGTTCGTAACCGTCCTTGCTTAGTTTCTTTTTAGGGTCAGCAATATCATTAAACTTTGTATTTGAGGAAATTAGGTATAATTTATCCTTGCGATAGGATATATAGTACCACCTTTTGGGACTGATTTCCAAATAGATATTGATAGTAACCTTATCATCGTTGGGAATCATAGGTATTTCTATATAACCATCTATTAACTGACTAATATTTTTGTTGTATATATTTGCCAATTGGATTTTGCCTGTACTATAAAATGCCTTGTATTCCTTGCTCCACTTGAGCGTTACATCTGAAATTGCTAATGCTTTTTTGTCCAAGACACGAGATAATTCCCCTTTACCTTTATCTATTTTGTCCATATAGGAGTCCAATTCTTTTTCTCCGACCTGCGCCCCCAATTTATAGAAAAGACTGTCATTGTTTGCAATAGGAGATTCAGAAGCATCAGACTGACTTAGAATATTGCTTGCCATTTCTTTGAAAGCATCCCCTGCCAATGCACCCAAATCTACGGTAAGCATGGTATTCATAGAATAAATATTGTTTTTCATACTTCCTTTGCCTATGCAAGAGGTAGTAATGGTAAAGTTTTCTTTATTGTGATTGAATAATTTTACTTCACCATCAAACTCTACTTCCCCTGACGCATTACTATACGCTAATTCGTTGCCTATATAATTTTCTGCTGTCTTATTTCCTTCTGTGGGTTGGCGGTTTGCTACTGCAATCGTATATTTTTTGGTTTTGGGGTCTTGTTTGACAATAGAACCTTTATCTGGCAAAAATAGCGCAATGTCTTTTTTGTCATTTAATGGTTTGTTAATCACTGTATAAAGTCCACTGCCCTCTTGTTCTAAATCGTGGAACAAATAAATCCCTGTTTCCACTTTTTGCTTATCTTCGGAGCGTTCATTTCCCGTATAAGTAATTATCTGACTTCCCCCAGCATTGGTCTTAATCCAAAATCCATCAGGGTCATCAGCATCTCTGACATACCCATCAAAATCCAATTCCTTGCGAGTAGCATACATTTTTACTGTTCCTTTAAAAAGTTTGCCTCCTTGTTTTTCAAAGTTTTGGTCTTCTTCTATGTAAGCCTCTGCGTATGTAAAGTGCTTTTTGTCAGGGTGTAAAGAATCTTTTTTATTAAATAAGAATTCACTAAACTTTATTTTGAAAGTTTGCTGAACATCATTGGTATAATAGTAAATGCCATTTCCTTC
>JALOMS010000208.1 GCA_025455345.1 Thermoflexibacter sp.
ATCTGCGCCCAACTCCAATTTCGCATAGACCATTTTAGATGATTTGTAGCGATTAAGTAGATTAGCCCAGCCAAATTGGTCTTTTTTGATGATGAGTAGCCCCTGCTCGCTTAGCGCATATTCGGGCAACATATCCACAGGACGCATTGGGTCTGTAGCGTCTAATAAATGTTCTTCATTATCAAAGTTGACGTAAGCGATACTGTAGTTAAATTTATTGAGAATAGGGTAAGCAGTATTGATTTTTCCATGCATTCTGGTACTTAGCAAGATAGGGTGCGCTTCCAACCCCGCCTCTCTCAACATCGCAATCAATAGCAAGTTAATCTCTGCACTACTGCCTGTTTTTTTCTCTATGACATCTTTCACCTGATGTTATTTTTGACATAGTTATAGATAGCATCCATCTTCTCTTTGGCAGTAGTTTTTCCAGCGATTTGTGCGGCTACGATGTCTTTGATAGGAGAGTGTTTGTCCAAGTAGCCACCATAAGACTCATTGTTGAGCAATTTTTCTACTAAAATTTCCCAACTATCCATCACCGACTTAAGTGGCTGTTGTGGGTATTGGATAGAGGCTAACTGAAACTCTATCTTGTTGATACAGTCGCCATAAGAGGTGATAAATCTTTCATTTTTGAAGGCAGGAATATCTTTCATTACCCAACGGTCGACCTTGATACGATATTCTAACTTATCATAATCTACCGAAGTTTGCGTTACATTGCCTTCACTGCGTGTTTTGGTGGCAAACGTAATACTTCCATTCTTCTCGTCAGTTTTATGTTCGGTAAATGGGTCATAGGTTTGACTATTTTTGACATAATTGAAGTATTCAGGAATTTCTGTAACATACTCGCTATGCACCACAGGATGAACCCCTTGGAAGTACCAAGTTGGCATATTGAACAAGAAATCCGACACTAATTCATACTGATACTCTATGACTGAGCCTTCTTTGACATTGGGCATAGCAAATTTCTTATAGTTCCAGTTACCATCTTTCTTTTCTTCGAAAATGGCATCTTTTTCCAGTTTGCTTTTTTCTAATACCCCATTTTGCATATTATAGGTAAACCCCTTGATGTCATTGATGCGTTCTCTTTCATTTCCATTGATGTAGCAGAAAGGGATTTTGATATTGGCTAAATCATAAGCATCTTTTTTGAGGATTTTTATCCTTTTATACCCTGTAAATACTATCTGGAAGTTACTACTTTCAGAATACTTAAATGTAGCGCGACCATAATCCATCAATACGACCGCACTTGCTTCTGGGTCTTTGGCGTATTGGGTCATTTTGACTTCCTCCTCGTCTATTTTCCCAAACTTAGGAGCAGACTGTGCGAAACTTGTTGTGTTAGTAATATTGATAAACAATAAACCTAACATTAGAATTGATACTAAATAATTGGTTTTCATCGGTTTAAAAAATTAATAGTAAAAAAACACGGCAAAGTTATATCAATAAGTTTTTAAATATAAAAAAAGACATATATAAATATATTTTTTCTTAAAATAGTAATAATTCTCCTTAGTAAAATCTAAAAAGGAGAAAGACAAATGTTAAATATCATCATCTTTCCTTGGACAGGTAAGTGTGTAAGTTAAATCAACATCAGAACATACCCTTAATGAATAGAAAATGCTAAAGCACATTTTGCAATCAAATGTCCAATTGCTCAAAAAATGAATGTCTTAATAGATGGCATTCATACCTCCGTCTGAGGTATGTAATAAATGATACAAGAATATAGTGTAGTATGTATATGTTGGAGGAAGTCGCAGGCAAGACCCATAACTTCTTCTGAATGAAGGTGCTAACCTGTTGGACGAGTAGCTAAATAAGGAAAATTAACCCAATATTTTAAAAGAAAATAGGGCTGATAATGGTTTGTGAAATATAGTATAAGCCTCAATATAAGAGGAAGATACCTATAAAATTTGTTTGTTGTCATAGCTTTAAAATGTTAGTAGTTTTGGTTATTAGCAAAGTAAAAATAGGAAAATTTTATTAGAATTAGCAAAACATATAGTCAAATTTTTTATAATTCGGCTTTACCTATTCAGAATAAGTTGGATACACAACGCCGCCGACAATAATTTCTTTAAAAAAGAAAATTCTCTAACAATCACTCCTTTTATATGGTTTTGGTTAAATATTTGATTGAATGAAGTTAGTTTGAGCAAATATTTATGCTCAATAAAATATTATCAAAGTATCGGATATTTAATTACTTGCAAGCAAAATTATTGTAAAAGATGAATTACATCATATCTATATCTTGTAACAAGCATTTTTGGGCAACTGTATTGATGTTTTGCCTGTTTTCGTACTCTTGGGGACAGACCTCTCCGCCAGAGTGGACTAAAGACCCTCTTAAAAAGCCAGATATTTGGGCGAAAATAGAGAAAGACCCAACAGATTCTACACTTTGGGCAAGTTATTATGGAAAAGAATGGACAGCGATGAGCAAAGAGGAAGCAGATAAAGTTACCTCTTGGAAGTTCCAAGTAATGTTAAGCATTCTGGCAAAGCACGAGTCTGTAGTTGGGTTTGTCATAAACCCCAAAGAGATGGGAGAAGATTTCTTTATAGATGATGCCGCTTTTAAGGAATTACTGTTTAGTATCAATGGCGAATCCAAGCCTACTACTGCCGCATCCTCTAATAATAAGAAATACAATAAGGCGATGATGCGTAAAGAGTTAGATGGTATTGAGGCGATTATTTTAGCCGAAGATGCCAAGCTCAAAGAATTAAAGAAAAATATTCGCGCTAACTTTTCAGTCATCGAAGACCACTACAAAAATATCTTCAAAGAATTTGGCTTAGAGTATGTGTATTATAAAACAAAACATCCCGACGGGAATTATTCTGAAATGAAGTGGGTAGAGGAGCAAGAAAAAAAATTGCAAAAACTCAAACAAGACCAAATCGCAGAACTTAGGAAAAAATATATGGTGAAATAAAGTCCCAAAACTTATAAAAATAGGATAGCTTATGTAGCATATCCTATTTTTTTTTACTTTTGAGGAAAAACATCTAAAAATATGGAATATAGAAGACTTGGAAAATCTGGGTTACAAGTAAGTGCCTTGTCTTTTGGCTCTTGGCTAACATTTGGAGGACAAATAGACGACGCTACTGCCGAACAGCTTATGATAAAAGCATACGACGCAGGTATCAATTTTTTTGATAATGCAGAAGGGTATGCCGCAGGGAAGTCAGAGATAGTGATGGGCAATATCTTATCAAAGTTGGCTTGGGCAAGAGATACCTTTATCGTATCGAGTAAGGTCTTTTGGGGTGGGACAAAACCTAACCAAACGGGGCTTAGTCGCAAACACGTCATTGAGGCGTGCCATGCGGCTCTCAAACGCCTCCAAGTAGAATATTTGGATTTGTATTTTTGTCATAGACCAGACCCCAATACTCCCATAGAAGAAACCGTAAGAGCCATGAGCGATTTGGTACGTCAGGGCAAAGTGCTTTATTGGGGGACTTCTGAGTGGGCGGCTGACGAAATCGCTGAAGCCTACCAAATCGCCAAAGAAAACTATTTAGTTCCACCAACGATGGAACAACCCCAATACAATATTTTTCATAGGCATAGGGTAGAGATAGAATACAAAGACCTCTACACTACGCATGGATTAGGCACTACGATATGGTCGCCACTGGCATCAGGCTTACTGACAGGCAAGTACAATGAGGGGAGTACCACAGATACACGCGCAAATCTACCTAAAATGGACTGGCTCAGAGAAATATTGGTAGGAGCAAGCGCAAAAGCTAAAATACCTATGATTACAGAGTTAGACAAGTTAGCAAAATCTTTGGAAATGACTTTGCCTATCTTTGCGATTGCGTGGTGCTTAAAAAACCCTCATGTAAGTACGGTTATCTTAGGAGCATCCAAACTTTACCAATTAGAAGAAAATCTCAAGGCTTCTTCCATGGTTCACAGATTGTCCAATGAAGTTATGAAAGAAATAGATAAGATATTGGAATTTGAGGATTAGTTAATAAGTAGGTAAGCATTAACAGCAAGAGAGGCTGTGCTAAGAACATCAAACTTTGATGACTTTAGTACAGCCTCTTGTTATCAATAAAACTTATGCGAAAGTACAGAATTCGTCGAACGCCTCTTCCAAATGCTCTGCTATCATTTGAGCATTGCGTCCCTCAATATGATGGCGTTCTATAAAATGTACTAAATCTCCATCTTTGAAAATAGCAATAGATGGCGAAGAAGGAGGATAAGGCAATAGATGCTTTCTTGCTGTTTCTACGGCATCTTTGTCCACTCCAGCAAATACCGTAACCAAATGGTCAGGTTTTACTTCTGCCTGTTGCAAAGCTAACTTTACTCCTGGGCGCGCCGCACCTGCCGCACATCCACAAACGGAGTTTACTACCAAAAGTGTAACGCCTTCTCTTTTTAATGCGTTTTCTACTTGTTCTGAGGAAGTTAAGTCCTCGAAGCCTACCGAAGTCAAATCTTGCTTCATCGGCGTGGTCAAATATTCAGGATACATATTTAATTATAAATTATGAATTAAAAATTTGGAATTATAAATATGAGTTATGAATTGTGAGTTTTTTTAATTAATTGATAATAAGTAACTTGACAAACTTAATCTATATTCATAACTACTTAAAATAATTGTATTAATAACTATCTCACTATTGGATTATTAAACTATTCAAAAATCTTACAATCATAGTCTTTTGCATTTCAACTCGTCACTAATCACTCGTCACTAATCACCCACCACTACTTTACATAAATCCAAGCTCCAATTTTGCTACTTCTGACATCATCTCCATCGTATAAGGAGGGTCAAAAGTCAGTTCGACAGTTACATCATTGACGTTTTCTACTTCTCGCAATTTTCGCTCTACTTCCACAGGAATCTCTTCGGCAGAAGGGCATGAAGGAGAAGTAAGCGTCATGCGTACAAATAGGTTATTCACAGGATAAACGGTCAGTTCGTATATCAAACCCAGTTCCCACACATCTACAGGAATCTCTGGGTCATAAATCGTTTTTAGAGCCTCTACTGCTTTATCTCGCATATTTTCTTCTGGCTGTTGCTGTTGTTGTTCCATTTTTATACTTCTTGGGTTTGATAAGCTAAGGCGTATAGCTTTACTTGTTTGACCAATGCCGCAAATCCGTTAGAGCGGTTCATTGAAAGCATTTGGCGCAAACCTATCTTGTCAATAAAATACAAATCAGCTTTGACTATATCCGCAGGTTTTTGATTGGACAGGATACGCACCACCAAGCTCACCAGCCCTTTTACCAGTATAGAATCGCTATCTCCGTCAAATACCACTTTGTTGTCCTGCATATAAGGGTGTACCCAAACCTTTGATTGACAACCCTTTATGAGTTTTTCCTCTGTTCGGAAGGGTTCGGGATAAGGAGGCAGGTTTTTGCCCAGCTCTATGATGTAGTTATAACTGTCGTTTCTATTGTCAAAAACAGAAAATTCATCTATAATTTCATCTTGTATTGTATTGATTTCCATTATTTTAGTTCTCTTTTAAATAGTTCAATAGTTTGATAGTTACATAGTTAGTTGTTTGCGAAATGTTTACTTTATTTCTTCCACCCAATTTAGATTTTTATTTAGTCAATATTTACAATCCTGATTTATTTAGATTTAAAATAAAAGCCTAAACAAGACCAAATTATAAACTCGAACTAATAGCAAATCTTTATTCCCTCACAAATTTAGAATCAGTTTAAATAAGAATAATTTTTTTTATAACAACATTTCGCAGGTTTTTGTTGCAAAATGAAATAAAAATAGGAAATAAGCCTTTGTTTTATACCTCTTTGGACAAATGTAAAAGCAAACTCTAAAATATAGGATATTTCAAAGTTTGCTTATAAATAATTGATTATAAGTATATAAGCAAATTAAATCGATACAGTAATATGCTCTTCAGGGTGTACAAGTTATTTGATAATGAACTAAACACGCTAAAGCGTATTTTACAATAAAAATGCACAATTACTTAAACAAATTATTGACATTCTTGCTTTATTTTTCCATTTCTAAGATGGATTTTTCAATAATATCACAACATTCATGTAGCTCGTCTTCGTTCATGACTAAGGGAGGAGCAAAACGAATAATATTCCCATGAGTAGGCTTAGCAAGGAGTCCATAGTCTTTCAGTTTTACACACAGATTCCACGCAGTATGGCTGGTAGGCAAATCATTGATAACGATGGCGTTGAGTAAACCTCTTCCGCGTACCAGAACGACCATATCTGTTTTTTCTATGATTCTGCTCATTCTTGCCCTGAATATTTGCCCTAAATAAGCGGAATTTTCTGCCAACTTCTCGTCTTTGACTACGTTTAGTGCTGCCATAGCGACTTCACAAGCGAGAGGATTTCCACCAAAAGTAGAGCCATGTTCGCCCGGACGCAAGGTAAGCATGATTTCATTACTTGCCAATACCGCAGAAACAGGCATGACTCCACCAGAAAGAGCCTTCCCTAAAACCAAAATATCAGGTTTGACAGATTCGTAATCGCAGGCTAACAATTTGCCTGTACGAGCAATTCCTGTCTGTACCTCATCTGCAATGAAAAGTACGTTGTTTTCTTTGCATAACTGATAGGCTTTACTTAGATAGCCCTCATCAGGCACTACTACGCCCGCCTCTCCTTGAATCGGCTCTAACATGAATCCTGCAACGTTTTTGTCTTCCAAAGCCTTTGCTAAAGCATTCAAATCATTATAAGGTATTACCTCATATCCCGGCATGAATGGTCCAAAATTGCGCTTACTTGAGGAGTCTGTCGAGGACGATATAGCTCCTAAAGTACGTCCCCAAAAATTGCGCTCTACAAAGATAATTTTTGCTTGATTGGTAGGAATGCCTTTGACCTCATAGCCCCATTTGCGGCAAAGTTTGACGGCAGTTTCTCCACCTTCTACCCCCGTATTCATAGGTAATACTCGGTCATATCCAAAATATTCGCACATAAACTGCTCATATCTACCCAATACATCATTGTAAAATGCACGCGAAGTCAGAGTCAGTCTTTGTGCTTGCTCTATCAAGGCATTGATGATACGAGGATGGCAATGTCCTTGATTAACAGCACTGTATGCAGATAAAAAGTCAAAATATCTTTTCCCTTCCACATCCCACAAGTAAATTCCCTGACCTTTGGAAAGGACTACAGGGAGAGGGTGATAATTGAATGCTCCGTATTCATGCTCCAATGCGATTGCTTCTTGGCTTGAGGTAATAGTCTGATACATAGTTTTATATATTTTATATGGCTAAATTGTTTAGTAGAAATAGTTTAGTGGATTTTGGTGGAATTTAAAGAATGATAATTGATTAAAATGATATAAAAAATTGATAAACAACTACTTATGCAGTATAGTAGTTGTTTATCTTGCAAAATTAGTGGTTTTATTTGATAATCTTGATGAAGTTTCTAATAAAAGATAATTGCCTAACTGACCTATTGGTTTTGAGAAACCAAAGTAGAAGTTCTGAGGGACTTCTACGGAAAGAATGTTTATGGGATATTTTTATCATCTCTATTATTTACGACTTAGGCAAAGTAAAATAAAACGTACTTCCCTTGCCTATTTCGCTTTCTACCCAAATTTTGCCACCGTTTTTTTCAACCAAGTCTTTGACGATAGTCAGTCCAAACCCGCTCCCTGCCTCGCCTTCTGTGCCTGTACTGGTATAATAGATATTGGAAAATAGTTTACTCTTTGTCTGCTCGGTCATGCCTGTACCCGTATCTTGAACGGCAATTTCAATAAAATTATTTTTGGAAAGACTATAAACAACGATACTGCCTTTTCTATTTGTAAATTTTAGGGCATTAGAAAT
>JALOMS010000209.1 GCA_025455345.1 Thermoflexibacter sp.
GCCTGCTACCAAAATAAGTTCTGGTTTGTCATTGATTAAATCTTTAAAATAGATAATTTCCGAGAGAGGTGTAGCCAAATCTGCATCTAAATAACCAATGTAATCATATTTCTCCTGTTCGCACACATATAACATTCCTTGTCGCACGGCTTCAGATTTTCCTTGATTATGAGATAGTTGCAAATATTTTATTTGCGTTGGGGCAGTAGATTGCATTTTCTCTAATATTTGTAATGTGCCGTCTTTGCTTCCATTATCTACAAAACAAAAGTCAATCAGGGGATTTTTTGTGCAAAACAATAAAAAATCATCAGATTTTAATCGCTTCTCTTCGTTAAAACAGGGAACAATAAAAATAATTCTATTACTTGACATTCAAGAATGTTGGATTTTGGTTTTGTAAAAATAAGAAACGATTAGGTTTAGCATATAACACGCCAAAATCGTAAAATACGGATAGGCAAGTATGAAATACCGATACTCTATGCGCCTCAATACTAAAGGACATAGCGCAATAATGTATAGCGGAATAATCAAGAGGAGTAAATAACTCAAGGGTAACTTATAGTAATTAAAAATAGCGTAAAAGATAAAGAAAAATCCTCCCAACAAAGTAAAATAATATAAAGAAGAGTAAAAAAGTTTGACTACTTTTTGAAACCAATTTTGCTGTATAAAGGGCTTATTGCTAATATTATAAGAGCCACTATGAAACAAAAATTTGGGGAGTAGCCTCAAAGGAGCAACCACATAAAAATAGAATGGCTTTTCACTTATAAATGCTTTTCTATACTTCCTGAGCGATTTGGTTATTGTTTTGTCAAGTATTTCTCTTTCTTCAGATGAAAGCTGTGTATCATTTGATTTTTCATATAATTTTTTCAAATTAGCCAAAGAATCTGCATTATAAACAGAAGTAAATACATAATCAGGCAAATCATTCAAAGACTTGTATTGGGTAGGTAGGTGGGCTATTTGTGGTATTTTATAAAATAAAGCTATCTCAGAGTCAGGATTCCACCAAATTATATCTCCCCCCCAAGCCTGTACGAACTCCATCAATGCCAAGAGTTTACCTTCTTTCAGTCCAGCATAAACATCAGTAACGATAGGAATAAATTTGTTAAATTGGAGATAATTTCTTGTAATCCAAATTGTTTCTGTCAAGATAAAGACCAGATTAAAACTTAAAACAACTCGAATTACCATGCGTAAGGCGGCTGTCTTTTTTACAAAAAAAATATAAACTAAATAAATATTAAAAATAACCCATAAAGGTAGAATATAGGGGCGCATGAGTATAGCCCAAGTCAGAAATAGTCCTGCTAAGAAATAGTGCCAGTTAGTCTTCGCTGAAATAAATAGGTAAAAACTTATAATAAAGGCAGAAACAAAAAAACTTTCTGTCAGAATAAATAAGTCATAAAGGGTTACAAATGAGTTGATTCCATAAACAAAAAAGACAAAATAAAATAACCTCTCTGAAGGGAATACCCAATAAATTGTTTTTGCTAAATAGTAGGTAGAAAGAGCAGAAAGTAGTATTTGCAAGACATATACGATATTTTTGACTGTGATTTCTTCAAAAGACATACTCAATGGCGCAAGTATTACGTCATACCCTGGCATACGACCTGCATAAGGAAGCACTTTTCCGTCATACATCTTGCCAAAAGTGCCTGTTTGAGCAACCATCTCTGCCGTATGCAAGTAATCAGGGCAATCCCCATTACAAACCCCTATCAATCCATCTCCATTCCAAAGTTCGAGGTTATAAGTGAGGAATAAAATCACCATCAACTTGATGACAAAAGCCAAAAATATCCAGAAACCTGTATTTTCTATGCGGGTCATTTTATTTTTCATTTTATTGGCAAAGGTAGATATTTTGTATGGATTATGTGTAGAGGCAAAAATGATAGATAATTATTTCAGCTTGTATTTGACTTAAAATCTTTATCTTTGCCTTAGAAATAAAATCCTATGCTACAATTCCATTTCTCCACATTAGAAGGCGAAGATATTATTTTTGACGCTAACGCCCTCAACAAGCCTTTTTACTATGAGTTGCTTTACATTTTGGGTTTGGAGGAGTACAGAGGAAGTGGTGAAAATCAGGCGGAGGAAGCAACCCGAAGCGGGCGCACTGATAGAGTTGGTCATTTTTGAGTTGGCACTGAATGGGCGCATAGAAAACCCTGCTTTGGAAGAATATGGCAAAGAACGAGCAGAAAGAATTGAAAATGTAGCGCTTGCACTGTGTATTCTCTGGCTCAATCGAATCCTTTTCCTCAAATTGTTGGAGGCGCAACTTTTTGCTTTCAACGATAATGACCCGCATTTTAAGTTCATGAACTTAGAAACCTTACCTGATTTTAGCGAAATCAAAGGCTTTTTCTTTGCGGTGCTTGCCCGCCGCCCCGAAGAAAGACACGAGATGTACCAAGAACGCTTTGCCCACATTCCTTACCTCAATAGTTCGCTGTTTGAACCTGACCGAACCCTCGAAGAAAAGGCAATGCACATCGCAGAACTGAAAAATAATGTGCCTCTGCCTATTTACCAAGATACTATTTTGAGGGACGGACAAGGCAAACTTCGCAAGGGCGAGAAAATCAGAATGCTGAACTATCTCTTTGATTTTCTGAATATTTATAACTTTGGGCTGATAGGCGAGCATATCGTCAATCCTACGTCCAATACCATCATCAATGCCTCCGTCTTGGGCAAAGGTTTATATTGACAAATCTACCAATACTATTCTGTGATTCCCTGTATCTGCAATTGCTAATAAGTTGTTTTCTACTGAGATAGAGAATGCCCAATAGATAGTGTTTTCTGTTGTCAAAACAGTTTCTAAATTTTCGCTTCCTGTGGAAAAATCCTTTTGACCAATGAGGCTATTGGCAGATACATTATTGATAGGTGGGAAATCTTGGAACCACAATATGCGACTATTCCCTGTATCTGCTACAAAAACGCCATTTTTATAAAAGCAAGCATCATAGCACCAATTCAGTGTATTTGCTTTTGGAAAAAGTCCATACTGATTTTGCCCATTTTGAGAAAAATCTGATTGTCCAATAATTACATCAGCAGGTTTTGAAAATGCACTTTCCCAATGATGCCAAAGAAGGACTCGATAATATTGGGTATCTGTGATAGCCAACTGACCATTTTCTCCGATTTTGACCGAATACGCCCACACAGCATTTTGAGGATTATAATCTCTTTCTAAAAAATTGGTTTGTCCTATTACTTTGTCCGCAGGGCTGAAGGACTTAGTAGGTATCTCATTAAAGAACAGGACTCTGCGATTTCCTGTGTCTGCTATCCACAATGATTTTCCGTCAGAACAAACACCATAACACCAATATAAGCTTTGGGAGGTTGGGGGTGTATTGACACCATTGATATTGGGTTGGTTACTTTCAAAATCTGGCTGACCTATTACTACATCTGCGGGTTGTCCTGTGTGCGTAGGTAATTCATTCCAAATCAATACTCTGTGATTCCATGCGTCGGCGATGATGAGTCGCTTTCCATCAGACCAAAGCCCAGAAGGATATTGTAAAGTGCTTGCAGAAACAAGTCCGTTCGCATTACGCCCTGTATCAGTTTGCAGGATTTGCCCCAAAACTACGTCTGGTTCTTGGTATGGGGTATGTGGTATTTTTTTCCAGATAAATACGCGATTCTGCCCTGTATCTGCTACAAAAAGTGCATCATTTTTAATAAAAACTCCTCTTGGGGCAAGAAAGGGATTATTTGCTGTTCCTTTAAAAAGTCTTTGATGAGAAACGAGATTTTGCATAATTTTAGATTGAAAAGTAGTTAGCCAATCTAAAAAATGTAGGCAGTGAATATGACATTACCTACATTTTTTATTGTCTAAAAAGAGGAAATTACATAGTCGTTTTGAATGGCATACTTACTTTGATTTTCTCCCAACTCATGTCTATCGAACCTTCTGAATCAGATTTTTTGTTTATGCTATATGTTAAACGTGATACTTCTTTTTTCAAGGTTTCAGGTTTAATTTTAATACGGATAACATCTTCTTTTTCAGAGTAATCATCGGCTAAGTGCTGATTAGGTCTTGTATTAAGGATTAATGTCCACTCTGTTGCACTTGGGATAGTAAAAAAGCCATAAGTTCCTGCGCTAATTTTTTGGTCATTAATCATGATGTCTTTGTCAAAAGATACAGATGTCGCTGTATGCGCTCCAGTAACCCATACTTGGTCATAGCCAACCAAACCATTCCATATAGAACGTCCCTTTACGCCGGGTGAGCCATAGTTGATAGTTACAGTCAAATTTCCTAATGTGCCGCTTGCTTCTCGTCTGGCACTGGTCTTTAAGGTGTCTTTTGCGATAAGACCTTGATTTACACTATCTGCATAGCCTGAAAATTTGAGTTCTCTTTGATTTTTCTCATCATTTGCTGTTTTAGCTTGATGCTGAGCATGAGAATCTGCAATTACCGAGTCTTTGGGCATGTCTGCTTCTGTATTTGACTGTTGGTTACTTCCGCAAGATGTGGTTATCAATGTAATAAAGGAGATAACAATAGTTGTTAAAATTGAGTTTTTCATAAAAAAAAATGAATTAATTGGTTTTAAAATAGTTAACTTATTTTCATAATCGAGTGGTTTGCCAAGAAATTACCCGCCACTTGCCTTTTTTCTTGCGATACACAGATGTAAACGTTGTTCTGACTTTGCTAATGGTATTATCAGGAAGAATAGACTCAAATTCCAATATCCCATTAGTAATGGCTATTTTGTCATAGATACGCGCTTCAGAATGTTCGATGGACATAGTTTTATATCTTGCTTTTCCCTCTGCAATAGCCTGAATATAAGTGGCTTTGTTATCTCTTTTACCGCTCGAATGTATCCAAATAACTTCTTCAGCAAGCATTTGTTCAAGTTTTCCTGTATTTGCTGTAAGCGTTGCTTTTACTCTTTCTCTCTCAAAAGCCAATACTTCTTCTTTGATTTTGTCTTGAGCAAAAATTTGAGTACAAAATACTGAAAATAACAATTTTAATACTATCAATAGGCTTACTGCTTTCATTTTTAGATGGATTTTATTATAGATTTATATACTTACACTTTGGGCAGTTTCCACCCGTTCTGATAGTTGGCTTTCATTAATTCATTTGCTTTACTATCAGCTACAAACTCATTTTTTGTGTAATCCCAAAATACGCGCCTCCCAGTTTTGAAAGCAATATTACCCATTTGGCAGACAGTAGCTACGTGTGCGCCAATTTCTATGCTACACTTGGGTGTACTTCTGGTTTTGATACAATTGATAAAGTCTTTGGCGTGTTCGTCCAAATATCCTCCTCCTTGTGGCTGGAAAGGAGGTTTTTCCATCTTATAAACGAGGTTTCTTCTGTCATCGGAGTTGGTTTCGGGCAAAATCTCCCATCCTCCTCTATCTACTACCAATGTACCATTGTTCCCAATAAAAGCGATTCCGTGATTGCGCCCGTAATTACCACCGTCTATGCCTACTGCGTGTTCCCAAATCATGCTAAACTTATCAAACTCATATACTGCTTGCAAGGTATCAGGGGTTTCGGCGGCATCATCTGGATAGGCAAACTTTCCACCTAAAGCCATTACAGAACGCGGCACAGAGGCGTTCATGCCAGCTAAAGCAATATCTATCAAGTGTACGCCCCAATCAGTCATCAGTCCTCCCGCATAATCCCAAAACCAACGAAAAGTAAAATGAAAGCGATTCTTATTGAACTTGCGTTTGGGGGCAGGACCTAACCACATTTCATAATCCACCCCTGTTGGTGGGTCAGTATCTGGAACGACGGGGACAGATTTCATCCAGCCCTGATATGCCCAAGTCTTGACCAAGCGAATTTGTCCAAGTTTGCCTGATTGTACATATTTGATAGCATTGTCAAAATGATAGCCACTTCTCTGCCATTGTCCTACTTGAACTATTCTTTTATATCGCTTGGCAGCCGCAACCATCAAGCGACATTCTTCTATGGTATTCGCCACGGGTTTATCTACAAATACGTCTTTGTCAGCTTCGCAAGCGTGAATCATTTGCAAGGCGTGCCAATGGTCAGGTGTACCAATAATGACTGCGTCTATGTCTTTGTTATCTAATAATTTGCGATAGTCTTCGTACTGCTTGGGTCTTTTTCCTTGTAGTCTTTCTGCCTCTGCTGTACGTTGGTCAAGTACGCTTTTGTCCACATCACAAAGCGCAATACACTCTATTTCAGGCATTTTGAAATGTGCATTCATATTAGCCCAACCCTGACCTTTGCAACCTATAAGTCCTACTCTTATTTTGTCATTGGCACTGATTTTCTTCTTTGATGCCAGCAGTTCTTCTGGAATAGCACTAAGCAGGCTCGCTCCTGCAGTTACTTTGACCGCATGATTAAGAAATTTTCTTCTTGAGTTTTCCATAATTACTATTTGAGGGGTGGTTTTAATTATATAATTCTGTAAATAAAATAGTTATAAAAAAGCACCAAAGATAAAAGAGAAGTTTAACTTTGATTATTCACAATAAAAATTAAGCTCCTTTTATCTTATGATGTATTCAAATCTAACAGTTCTTATCTAATTTTTGAGAGAAATTGAAATAAAAATTCCATTAAAAAACAAAGAGGTAGAAAACAAATCCATTCATCTGTTTCTATAATATTTTTTTCATGGTCATGATGTTAAAAAAAAAAATACCCAATACTCCACAATGAAGATTGCTGTGAGGCGTTTTCCCATCACTCATTCATTCCATCAATTTGAAGATTCCGTACACCCCTACTAATAAAATGGACAAAATACTAATCCAAAATGCAATGGTATAAACTACGCCCGAAGGAATAATTTGAGGTTGTTGGTACTTAAATTGGTAAGCAACATACACTACTAAGAACAAAAGTAAAGAACCTGCTATGCCTCCAGCCAGCACCATTAGCACAGGTAAATTGATGAATAAATAGGCAATTAACCAAATCAAAGGAAGTATCCACGCTAAAATAGCTCCTATTTTTTGGCGTTGGCGTATATCCCAAAAATTTGCCCAACCAAAATGTCCAAATAGGTCTGTCAAAAGGCGTATCCAAAATGCAAGTGTAGCATACAAACTCGAAAATAAAACAAAAAAAGCCCCTACCAAATAAATATTTTTGAAACCAATGCCTAATGATTGTGTATAGATAAGTGCTAAGGTTTCAATGACTTCATTGCCCAAAGGAATCACTGTACGTTTGTATAAGACTGCGGCACCCAATAAGAAAAATGCCACAGTTACAATGGTATAAATCAGCATGGAAACTGCGGCATCCAGATACATGACTTCTATCCAACCGTTTGCTCTTTTCCTCCATTCGCTTGTATTTTCGTATTGACCTGTATAAGACGCATATCCTTTTTCTATGCACCAATAAGTATAGGAAATAATTTCATCGCTTGCTACACCCGTAATACCAAAAGCACCAATGGCAAACAATATTAAGTTATTGGAAATTTGAAAATTTAAACCACTTCCTATGTCAGCCCAAGAGAATTGGTAAGGAGTGTATCTCAAAGAAAATAATGAAGTTAAAGTAAGAATTGTAAAGAGCGAAATCATGAGTAAAGAAATAAACTCT